>DJQG01000157.1:0-5093 GCA_002438685.1 Ruminococcaceae bacterium UBA6392
GAAGTTTTTATATAATAAAATCAGAAGCGGCATCCGAAAAATACGGTTATGATTTGTATTTCTGTCGGATGCGCCGCAAAGTCGGTATACATAAAACAAATGATTTTTGTGTGAGGTCATGATTATGTACAGTGTGCTTGTAGTTGACGATGAGATACGCCAGAGGGAGGCGGTTATCGGCAATGTCGATTGGCAGAGAGCGGGTTTTGAGGTTGTCGGCGGTGCCGAAAACGGAATAGAGGCGCTCGATCTTATCGAAAAGCTTGAACCCGATCTTGTTCTGACCGATATCAAAATGCCGCTTATGACCGGACTCGAGCTTGCAAAAAGGACCCGCGAAATAAGACCGGCAACGAAATTTGTTATCCTGAGCGGATACGACGACTTTGAATACGCTCAGGAGGCGTTCAAATACAATGTCATAAGGTATCTTCTCAAGCCTGTTTCCGCATCCGAACTCACCGATGAGTTTGAAAAAATCGGAGCCGAGATGGACAGGGAGTTTGAACTGCTCAAAAGCGGCGGGTCAAACGAAGATCTCTCTCTGCGGCTTGAAAAGGCGGAATTCCTGCTTCCGCTTTTGCTCGGTACGGGCGAGGATGTCCGTGCTTCTGACGACTTAACTGAGAACGCCAAAAAGCTCGGAATAATTAAAAGCGACAGCGACTGCTACAGCGTCATTGCTTCAAAATTCAAGGCAAACACGGGCAAGACCTGCACCTCTCAGCAGCATATCGATTTTGTCAACAGTATTTTCAATAAATATGCTTTGTGCGAAAGCTTCTTTGTCAACGGCAGAATAATTACTCTTGTAACAAGCGAGCCTGAAGAGATGTCAACAAAACTGAGACTCCCCGTTATCGAACTTGTGCAGAGCGCAAAAAAGCTGTTGAATCAGAATTGCACTATCGGCATCAGCGAGACAGTTCGCGATCCGTCCCTGCTGGCGCTCGCCTGCACTCAGGCTATCACGGCGCGGCGCTACACTTCCGACGGCACGGGCAACATCAGATATATCAACGACCAGGAGCGCAAGAGCACATACGAGTTTGAAAATGCCGAAAAATCCGTCTATAAGCTCGAACAGCTTCTGAAGATAGGGAGCAAGGATGAGATAAAGTCGTTCCTTGACGAAATACTTTCCGGAAAGACGCGCGAGGGCATTGATTATATTATCATTCAGATTCTCGCCACCGCACACAGATGCGTCAGCGTTCTGCCGGACGGCAACGCCGCCGCGGAGCTGTTTACCTCCAACAATTCGTTCATGTCACGCCTGTCCTTCGACTTTAACGAGCAGTATAAAAACGAGCTTGTTTCGCTCTGCCTCGACGCGAGGGATATTATCTCCCGCTCGCAGAGGCATGAGAGCGAGGCTCTCTGCGACCATGCGCTGCAGATAATCAACGAGGAATATATGAACGAAGATCTGTCCCTGACGGATGCGAGCGACAAGCTGGGCGTCAGCCCGAACTATTTGAGCGCGCTGATAAAAAAGAAAAAGTCAAAGAATTTTGTTGCCCTTGTGACAGAGAGGCGGATGAAAGCGGCGAGCGATCTGCTTTTGTGCACTTCGATGAAGATATTTGAAATATCGCAGAAGTGCGGTTACAGCGATCAGCATTATTTCAGCTATTGCTTCAAAAAATATTACGGGGTTTCGCCGAACAAATACAGAGAGGAGCGCTTGAGTGGGAAAGATGTTTAAACGCGCCGGAATAAAACTGTCAACGCTCATAATCGCAATAGTCGTGTTCGGCGTGATGTTTTCGACTGTAGGCGCGACTCTCCTTTTCGGTGTGTTCTACGAAAGGACGATGTTCAATTCGGCGTATGTCTCGTCAAAACAGTCGGTGTCGCAGGCGAACGGCACAGTTTCAAATTACATCTCGTCCATCAAAAACAAGCTGGACAACCTCTGCGACGAGGCGGACAGCTGCGACAGCCTGCAGTCGCTTGAAAAAGTCGTTTCAACCGCGGCGAGGCTTGAGGACGATATCTATTGCGTAACAATTTATGACACAGACGGCAACATTCTTCTGACCGAAAACGACAGCGGCGACATTGCAAAGAAAAATGCGACCGATCTGTCCTTTGACAAATCGATTTTTTCGAGCCTCAAGGACGGCTATGCGATAACCCAGCCACATGTTGACACGCTCTATGAGAACAAGTACCCGTGGGTCGTGACCATTGCAAAGAAAAAATATTCAGATCTTTTTCAAAAGCAGGTCTTTGTCGCCGTCAATTTCGAGTTTATTTCAATTGCGAAATATATTGACAAGATAAGCATAGGTCAGAGGGGATACTGCTATATTATTGATTCAAAGGGCGGTATAGTCTATCATCCGCAGCAGCAGATGCTTTTTTACGGCATCAAAAAAGAGAATACCGACGAAGTTTCAAAAATGACGGACGGCGTCCACAGGGGAGAAGACAATATTTACACGGTTTCGTCCCTTAATTCATGCAACTGGAAAATAGTTGGAGTCAGCTTTACCGATGAAGTGGCTCAGTCCGTCAAAAGGCAGATTGCGGTCGGGCTGACTGTTGCGTTGCTGTTCAGCCTTATCATCTCCGTCACGGTATATTTCCTGCTTTCGCGGACGGTCACAAGACCCGTAAGACGCCTTGTCTCGTCAATGCAGAGCTTTGAAAAGCAGGCGGAAACATATAAATATAAAGCGGACAAGGCGAATGTAGTTGAGTTCTGCACCCTCTCCGCGTCGTTTGAGCACATGGTGCATATGATACAGTCGCTCATGGAAAAGGTGCATAATGAGGAGATAGTTCTCAGAAAGACCGAGCTCAAGGCTCTTCAGGCGCAGATAAATCCCCACTTCCTTTATAACACGCTTGATTCCATTCAATGGATGTGCGAGCAGGATAACAGCAAAGAAGCGGTTGAGATGGTCGGCGCCCTCGCTAAGCTGTTCAGAATAAGCATCAGCCACGGAAACGAGTTTATCACTATCCGCGACGAGCTGCGCCACGCCGAGAGCTATTTGATAATCCAGAGCTACAGATACAAAAACCAGTTCACTTATTCTTTTGATGTGGATGAGAGTCTGCTCGAATATATGTGCAACAAGATAACTATTCAGCCCTTTATCGAGAACGCCATCTATCACGGGCTCGACAGAATGGTGGACGAGGGCGAGATACGCATCTGCGTTCACGGCGACGGAAAGGATATTGTGATAACCGTTTCCGATAACGGACTCGGAATGACTAAAGAGCAGTGCGAGACTATCCTGAAAAAAGACAGGAGCGATTCAAAGGGCATCGGCGTTAAAAATGTCAACGACAGGCTCAAAATTTATTTCGGCGATGAATACGGAATCTCGATTGACAGCGAGCTCGATGTCGGCACAACCGTCACTATAAGGATTCCGAAGATCGAGAAAGGACGGGAAAATGAATATTAAGAGAAGCGCAGTGCTGATTATGATTGCCGTCCTTTTTATCTGCGGATTATCCGGATGCAAGGACGGGCAGGGACTCGATTCCGACACTCCGAGCGTCGCTATAATAATAAAGGGAAGCGAGTCGGATTTTTGGAACGATGTGAAAAAAGGCGCGCTCTCCGCCGCGACCGAGTTCAATATCGATATCACTTTCGAGGGACCGGATAACGAGGAGGACTACGAAACACAGAACAAGATGATAGAAAATGCCGTTTCGCGAAATGTCGGCGCCATTATCCTGTCTGCGATAGACTATGAAAAAAATGCTCCCGCCGTTCGCAAGGCGGCGGAGAAGGGTATAAAAATAATAACCGTGGACAGCGATGTTGATGCGGCAGATAAAGAGCTGTTTATCGCAACCGACAATTACTCCGCAGGACTGAAAACCGCTCAGGTCGCGCAGAAGCTCTGCGGCGGGCAGGAGAGCATCAATATCGGAATAGTAAATTACGGCGAGAACACCGAAAACGGCAGCAAGCGACTGCAGGGCTTTAAGGACGAAATAAAAAACGTTAAAAACGCCGAGATAGTCGCTATGGTCAGCGTTTCGTCCAACGCCCAGAGCGCGACCGCGGGCGCAAGAAAGCTTCTTGAAGAGAATCCGCAGATCAATGTTCTTGTCGGATTCAACGAATGGTCGACCCTCGGCGTTGGAATGGCGATAAAGGAGCTCGGGCTAAAAGACCGCGTCTGCGCAATAGGCTTCGACAACAACACGGAATGTGTCGGAATGCTCGAAACGGGGGAACTTGATACGCTCATTGTACAGAACCCGTTTTCCATGGGCTATCTTGCCGTTATGAACGCGGCGAATATACTCTCGGGCAAGAAGACCGAGAGCGTGATAAAAACAGATGTCTATGTCGTTGACCGAAGCAATATGTTCTCGGCTGATGTTCAGAAGATTCTTTTCGGCTTCGATAAATATGATTAACAAAACCGCCCGGATGTGAGAAATAAGCATCCGGGCGGTTTCTTCTCGCTAAAGCGGCAAAGTATATATATTGATTCGACAACATCGTAAAATTTTATACATTTTAGATAGAAAATCTCATTCTGTTTTTTGAATCACGAAGCTATAATGAAGATGCTGATAACGAAGAAATTCTTTTAAGGAGGTAATCTTATGAAAAAGTTGTTAGCATTATTATTGGCAGTGCTCATGGTAGCAAGCTTTGCCGCCTGCTCGTCCGGCGGCGGCTCCGGAGACAAGGGCTCAACAAAAGGTGAGATTTCCGTATTTTATTATACCTTCAGCGACGCGTATATTTCCACCGTTCGCTCGTCGATGGACAAGATCCTGAGCGACGGCGGATATACCTACAATGACTATGACGCCAACGGCAACCAGACCACGCAGACCGAGCAGGTTCAGACCGCTCTTGCAAAGGGCTCTTCGCTGCTTATCGTCAATGTCGTTGACACCGGTTCAAACGACGCGGCGCAGAACATCATCAATCTCGCAAAAGCGAAGAATGTTCCCGTTATATTCTTCAACCGCTCCGTTGAGCAGTCCGTTATTGAGAGCTATGACAAGTGCATATTCGTCGGCACGGACTATGAGCAGGCAGGCCATATGCAGGGCAAGATGATAGGCGAATATGTCCTGAAGAACTATGGCAAGCT
>DJQG01000157.1:5247-24155 GCA_002438685.1 Ruminococcaceae bacterium UBA6392
CTCAAGTTCTACGATTCCGCAAACAAGAACAAGTACCTCGTTGACCAGGACGGACTGTGGTCGTCTGCCGCCGCAACAAACTATATGAGCACGGCTCTCGCACAGTACACCGAGTCCAACAAGAATATGATCGAGCTCGTTATCGCGAACAACGATGAGATGGCGCTCGGCGCGATATCCGCTCTTCAGACCGCGGGCTACAACAAGGACGGCAAGACCGTTATCCCCGTGTTCGGCGTTGACGCAACAGATGCTGCAAAGTCGGCTATCAAGTCCGGCTCGATGATAGGCACTATCAAGCAGGATGCCGAGGGTATGGCAACCGCTATAACCACCGTCATGAAGAATCTGCTCAACGGCACAAATGCGCTCGAAGGCATCGATTCCGCAAACACGGTCGGCACTTGGAGAGTCAATATACCCTATTCTGCTTACACTTCTGAGAGCGAATAATCAAACGGTTTCAATTTACGGTTGGGGCGCATGCCCCAACCGTAAAACTCAGATGCAGACAGGAGTGAAACATATGCAGACCAATATAAATAAGCAGGACTCCGATAAAGATGTATTGCTCAAAATGGTGGATATAGAAAAGTCGTTCCCCGGCGTCAAGGCGCTCGACCATGCGCAGCTGACGGTCAGAAGGGGGACGGTGCACGCGCTTATGGGCGAAAACGGCGCGGGCAAGTCAACTCTTATGAAATGCCTCTTCGGCGTTTACAGCAAGGACGGCGGACATATATATGTCGACGGCCAAGAGGTGAATTACAAAAACTCCAAGGAAGCCCTTGAAAACGGAGTCGCGATGGTTCACCAGGAGCTCAACCAGGCTCTCAAACGCAATGTCATGGACAATATGTGGCTCGGAAGATTCCCGACTGTTTCAAAATTTATTCCGTTTACAAGCGAAAAGAAAATGTATGACGAAACGGCGAGAATATTCAAAGAGCTTGAAATAAATGTTGATCCCAAAACAATAATGAGCACTATGCCGGTTTCGCAGAGACAGATGGTTGAGATCGCGAAAGCGGTTTCTTATAATTCAAAGATAATCGTCTTTGACGAACCCACATCATCGCTTACCGAGGAAGAGGCGGAGCATCTGTTCCGCATAATCAATATGCTCCGCGACCGCGGATGCGCGATTATCTATATATCGCACAAAATGGAAGAGATACTGCGTATCAGCGACGAGGTCACCATAATGTGCGACGGCAGATGGGTCGCGACGAAGCCTGCGAGCGAGCTTACCATGAACGAGATAATCAGACTCATGGTCGGACGCGAGCTGACGAACCGTTATCCGAAAAAGGATAACGAGATCGGCGATGTGCTGCTGAAAGTCGAAAATCTCGGCAGCGAATATACGAATCTCAGAGATGTGTCCTTCGAGGCAAACAGGGGAGAGATACTCGGTGTCGCCGGACTCGACGGGTCGGGCAGAACGGAGCTTCTTGAACAGATCTTCGGCATAACGACGCGCCGCTCCGGAAAGATTTTTCTTGACGGCAAGGAGGTAAAAAATAAAACTCCTCATGAGTCGATCAAAAACGGATTTGCGCTTCTGACCGAAGAAAGGCGCGCGACGGGAATCTTCGGTATTCTCAATATAAGAGAGAATGCGACCGTTGCAAGCCTGAAAAAGTATATGACGGGTCCGTTCGTCAGCAAGAAGAAAATGAAGGTAACTACCGACAAGTACATAAACTCCCTGAAAATAAAAACTCCCAGCCAGGAGACAAAGATAAGCTCTCTTTCGGGCGGCAATCAGCAGAAGGTCATTTTTGCAAGGTGGCTTCTGACCGATCCCACTGTGCTCCTGCTCGACGAGCCCACAAGAGGTATTGATGTCGGCGCGAAATATGAGATATATCAGCTTATTCTCGACCTCGCCAAGAAGGGAAAAACCGTTATCATGGTCTCCTCCGAAATGCCGGAGCTCTTAGGCGTCTGCGACAAGATACTCGTCATGTCGGGCGGCAGGCTCGCGGGCGAAGTGGACGCCGGAACAACGAACCAGGAAGAAATAATGACCCTTGCGGCGAAATATGTCTAAGGAGGAATCATCATGGCTGATACAAGTGCAAAAAAAATAAAGCGCTCGCGCGTTTCGGTCTGGCTCCAAAAATTCAAAGAGGCAGATCGCGGCGATAAAAAAAGACTTATGACGGATCTGCTGTTCAACAACGCAATGTATATAATAATCGCGATTTCCGTGATTTTTATTGCGGTCAAGGTGCCGGCGTTCCTGAGCATTTCATCAATAGTGAACATAATCTCGCTCACGGCGGCAAAACTGCCGATCGCTTTGGGCATTGCGGGATGCATAGTGCTGACCGGTACCGATATTTCCGCCGGCCGCTGCGTCGGACTCACGGCTTGCGTCGCCGCGTCTTTGCTCCAGATGAGCGATTATGCGAACAAGATGTTCAAGGGTCTTGACACAATGCCGCTGATCGTCGTGCTCCTCGCGGTTATAGCCATAGGCGCGACAGTCGGTCTTGTGAACGGATTTTTCGTTGCCAAGTTCAAGCTTCATCCGTTTATAGTCACTCTTTCGACCCAGCTTATCGTTTTCGGTACGGTTCTTATGTATCTTATGATAGGCGGAAACAACGGACAGACGCTCTCAGGTCTCGATCCGTCTTACACTAAGTTTATCACCGGCACGCTGTTCTCGATTGACGGCGTTGCGATCCCGAAATACGTTCTCTATTCAATCATTTTGACCGCTGTCATGTGGGTCGTCTGGAATAAGACGAAGTTCGGCAAAAATATGTTTGCAGTCGGCTCAAACGAAGAGGCGGCAAGAGTCTCGGGCGTAAATGTCTTTGTGACTATTCTCATTGTGTTTATTCTTGCAGGCGTTATGTACGGCATAACGGGATTCATCGAGGGTGCGCGTATCGCCTCCTGCTCCGCGAATACCGGACTCAACTATGAATGCGACGCCATCGCGGCCTGCGTTATAGGCGGCGTGTCGTTCGTCGGCGGCACAGGAAAGATAAGCGGAATAGTTGTCGGCGTTCTGCTTTTACAGATAATCTTTGCAGGACTCAACTTCCTCTCCGTGTCCGCCAATATGCTTTATATCATCAAGGGTATGATAATCCTTATTGCCTGCGCTATCGATATGCGTAAATATCTCGCGCGCAGATAATGAATGCTGAAACCGAAAGGCTGTGAAACCATGGATAACGAAAAAAGCACAATGGGTCTTACGACAGAAAGAAAGCCGGGAGGTCTCTACAGAAATGTCAAAATATCTGTAAAAACCGCCGACAGGCTTATACTCGTGGGTATTGTTGTTCTAATTGCCTGTGTCGTTTTTGCAATAAGCCATGCTGGTTTTACGGTAACTTTCGACACAAACGGCGGCTCTCAGATAGAGAATCAGAAGGTTATGCACGGTCAGCTTGTCAATGTTGAAAACGACCCCGTCAAAGAGGGCTATGTGTTCACCGGTTGGTATAGCGACAGGGACTGCACAAAAGCATTTGACATCAGCAAGGATACGGTCAACGAAAGCATAACCCTCTATTCCGGCTGGGATAAGGCGGAGTGACACGGTATATAGGAGAATCAATATGTATGTTGCAAACGAAAAAAGATACGACAAGATGCAATATAACCGCCTTGGAAAAAGCGGTCTGAAGCTGCCGGCTGTGTCGCTCGGATTTTGGCATAACTTCGGCGATAACGCGCAGTATTCAAACATGAAAGAACTCTGCTTCACCGCATTCGACAACGGCATTACGCATTTCGATCTGGCAAATAATTACGGACCGGTGCCAGGCAGCGCGGAAGAGAATTTCGGCAAAATTTTTGCCAACGAGATGAGGGCATACCGCGATGAAATGATAATCAGCACGAAGGCGGGCTATGAGATGTGGCCGGGACCCTACGGATGTCGGAACGGAAGCCGCAAATATCTTCTCGCGAGCCTTGATCAGAGCCTCAAACGCATGGGGCTTGAATATGTTGATATTTTCTATCACCACTGCCTCGATCCCGAGACTCCGCTCGAAGAGACGATGGGCGCGCTCGCGCAGGCGGTTCGCAGCGGAAAGGCTCTCTATGCGGGAGTGTCCAATTATGACGGCGAAAACCTCGAAAAGGCGTGCAGCATTCTCGAAGACCTCAAATGCCCGTTTGTGATAAATCAAAACAGGTATTCGATATTTGACAGAACAATCGAGAACAACGGCCTGAAAAGCACCGCCGCAAGGCTGAACAAGGGCATTATCGCCTTCAGTCCGCTCGCGCAAGGGCTGCTGACCGACAGATACCTAAACGGCATTCCGAGCGACAGCAGGGTTATGACCGACGGCAGATTCCTCTCCGTCAACGCGATAACCGAAGCGAAGCTCAAAAAAGTCCGCGCGCTTTCTGAAATTGCAAAGGAGAGAAACCAGACCCTCGCAGAAATGGCACTTGCATGGGTGCTGAAAGACGGAATTGTCAACTCCGTTCTGATAGGCGCGTCAAAGCCGTCGCAAATCATCGATAATATAAAAGCAATCGAAAACACATCTTTTACGAGCGACGAGCTCGAACGAATAGACAAAATCAGTCTGACCTGATCTTTTCTGTAATCCCCCATAAATGTGAATTGCACCCCGTTTGTCAAGCTGCAATGCCTGATAAACGGGGTGCGGTTTTGGTAAATGAAAGAGCTGCCTGCGGTCTGAGTGGGAAAGCCTACCAAAATTGAGGGAAGAGGTGCGGCAAAAATTCGTGGTGTGGATAAAAACTGAATAAGCTTTCTGTATATTGTCAAAAGATGTCGAGAAGATTAGATATAATCCGAAGACACGTAAAAGCTCATGAAATACTGTCTAATTTTTGCCTCAGCAGTTCTTTCTCATTGCAGCCGTTTGTTGCGAATCTGATATAAGGTATTCCATATTTGTCGAGAATTGAATTCTTCATTCGGTCGCGCTCGGCTTGCCGTGTGCCTGATTTGTGGAATGAATATCCGTCAACTTCTATTGCGAGCAAAGGCTTTTTTGATATTTTGTTAAAAATCAGAAAATCAAGATGCGTTGAGCTGTTCATCGCATACCGGCATTTCTCATCGCTTAGAAGATGCGGATCTCTTATAATCATATTTAACGGCTGGTGACAAATGACATCAAGGTCATTTCTTCCGCTTTCGTTCAGAACCTCGGTTATGAGTGCGTACATAAGATTTTCCGAATCGTATGCGGAGACCCTTTTGTGTTTCTTTAGATAGTCCTGCCTTGCCTGAGTGTACTGACTGTAGAGATAATCGAACACCGAATATAATGCGCTGTCTGTAACGGTACAATTCTGATATTCGATGTAGTCGACAAGGTCGCGTATATTCTGCTTGTCTGTCTGCTCATTGCCGGATGTTATCAGTATGAGCCGCTTCTTGGCTCGCGATATCGCAACATTGAGAAGATATGGGTCATCTGTGAAATCAGATATCCTATCATCGACGGTTGTCATTATTATTGTATCTTTTTCGCGTCCCTGAAACTTGTGAACAGTGGCTGCCACTATGCCATTGTCCGGGAGCTGTCTCTTTATTTCGTTAACTTGATTGTTATACGGTGCAATAATTCCTGTGCTGTCGGGGGCGGACTCTATTTTAGGCAATACCTCTTTTGTAAGAATATCAATCTGGCGTTGGTTCATGTGTTCTCGCGAATGGTTGCCGATTGAAGTTTTGATAACAGACAGAACATTAGATTCACCGCAATCTTTCGTCATAATTATAAGATTGCCGTTATAGAACTTTTGATTGCAGAAATTTATAATTTTCGGGTGACACCTGTAATGCTCTCGGAGGAGTGTTCTTGGAGCATTGGGAATAATCTTGCATAACGAAGAAAGAAAACTGTTTTCTGCAAAGTTATAGCCCTGCGGGAGCTCAAAAGATTTAAAAATAGCATTGGCGATTTTTCGGTCTTCGTCAGTTATAACATTCGGCAACTGCTTGGAGTCTCCCACTATTACCGCGTGCTTAGCATTTGAGAGAGCCAACGCCCCGGTTGGAATATCAACCTGAGAGGCTTCGTCCATTATCGCATAGTCAAATTTAGCCCTAGAGTATAAACTGCTTCGCGATGAAAATGTGGTGCTGAGTATCACAGGATATTCAGCTTGAAATTCGTAAGGCTTTTTCCAGAAATCCTCTCCGACAAAAATTGGGCGGCTTTCATTTTTTGAATATTTAATATACAATCGGTGCTTTAGATACTGCATCGACTTTGTCTGCATATCATTCAGAAGCTGCTGTGCGTTTATATTTTTCAGAGAGTTTTCAATAGAGTTGATTCTTCTTTGCAGTTCTTCTTCTTTGGCTCTGTAAAAAAGGGCATGGAGAGCCGATATTATATGCTCGGGCTTGTTTTTATAAAAATCCCACTTGCACATACCAAATCTGAATCTGCTTCTCAGCTTGAAAAGCAGCGGGATTTTTTTGCCGTTGTCGGCATATCGCTGACACACTTCCCAAAGCTTGAGAATATCGGAGGATTTGACCGTTCTGCGCATCATTATCTTTGAACGATCCGGCAAATCGGTTTCTGTGATATATTGTTCAAAGTGGCATTGTTCGGTGATGATTTGGCTGAGCTCCTGCCTTGCCTCGGCGAGGTCTGACTGCATCTCAAACACGTTTTGGAGCTGTTCGGAGAGCTTGCCGATTCCTTCGATGAACTCCGGATGTTCTGCTTCGAAGGAAAACCATCCGCTGAAATCGGGATATGAATCTGTTTGGGATGTCAAGAACTTGGTCTTGTTAGATGATTTGCCGAGTGAAGCGATAATAAATTCAAGCCCGTATTCCGAAAACTTTTCGTATATATTCTGTATCGCAGAATTGTTGTTAGACACGACCTGCACAGTTTTGCCCGAAATGAGAATGTTTGCGATGATATTCAGTATCGTTTGCGTTTTTCCGGTTCCCGGAGGTCCTTCGATAACACTGAGCTTGTTTTCTAACGCATTCTTTACGGCTTTGAACTGACTCGCATTGCAGCCGAACGGGAAAATAAGATGCGTCGGCTTTGCTAAAGCGGCAGTGTAAAGAGCAGGATTCAAGTAAGCTGCCAGTGCCGATGTTTCGTCGATGAAATCTATTCCGGCATACTGCATCGGCAAAAGTTTTTCTCCGGTTTCTGCTTTCAACTTACAGAGTTCTGCCGACCTTTTAAGATAGTCAAAGACGTTTTTGGCAGTCTTATCATCAAGAACGGACTTTTCTATTTGCAAATCATCTTCCTTGTAACCACGCGCAGAGCCGTTCTCAAAGCAAATGTGCCAATAATGCTGATTTATATCAGTAAAAACATATATGGCGCGTATGCCCCAAAGTAAGGTTCCGTTGTGTGATATGCGATAATTCAGCGGATCCAGAACCACGGGGTCTTTCAGCCAATGAATATTTTCCGGGTTATATGAATATGTTTTTTGATTCTTGAAGGTTACTTCCTGCTTTTGGGTTATGGCGTTGTATTTCAGCTCGGTAATGTCTTCGGTAATTATCCGACCGTTGGCGATTATCATATTTTTATTTGAGTTCACGCGTTTCACCACCTGCATCAATGTCTGTGAAACAATTATACATCAATCTTGCCTGATTTGAAATAACTTTTATTGACAAAATAAAAAAGCCCTCACGCTTGAAACGTGAAAGCTTTTCGCTGGCGGACAGGGTGGGATTCGAACCCACGAGCCGCTTGCGCGACTACCTGATTTCGAGTCAGGGCCGTTATGACCACTTCGATACCTGTCCGTATTTTTAACGGCTATGATATTTTAGCAAATGTGCCGGGCTTTGTCAAGCGGATTTGCAATTTGCCGTGAATTTTATTTGCGCATTTGCGGTATGATGTGTGCGGTGCGGCTGTGATGTGCTGCGATGAAATGACCCCACCCGATTTTGCGGGTGGGGCTTTGTGCTGTGAATTTTAGAATGTGACTTTTACAGTCTTTATCTCGAAGGGCTTGAATCTGAGCGAAACGGTGTTGCCGCTGACCTCGAGCTGCTCTTCGTTTTCTTCGAGCAGGTTGCAGACATATACGCTCTTCGGGGCGCGGTCGAAGGTGTAGACGCAGTCGGTCGTCTTGTTCCATGTCTCATATGCGCGGATGACGACGTCGTCGCTGTCCTCAGCCTTCTTGACGGTCTCGATGATGACATTGTCCTTGTCGGTGCTCACGAGCGAATAGCTGTCATGAGCCGCCTTGCCGCTGATGCAGTAGAGCGGCAGGTTGAGCGAATAGCCCTGGTTGACGACATCGGAAGTTTCGACCGAGCCCGCGTGCGGGTAGATGGAGTAGGTGAAGCGGTGAATTTCTCTGTCCTGCTCGCTGTTCGGGTTGACCGCGCAGCGCAGGAGGCTCGTTCTGATGTGACCGTCTTTTATGTCGTGACCGTACTTACAGTCGTTGAGGACGGAGAGACCGAAGCTGTTGTCGCTGAGATCGACCCACTTGTGACCGACGACTTCAAACTGCGCGAAATCCCAGAGCGTGTTGCGGTGGGTCGGGCGCTTGTAGTTGCCGAACTGGATATCATAAGTGGCCTCGGTGGCGTTGACATCAACGGGGAAGTCCGCCTTGAGAAGTATCTTCTTCTCTTTCCAGTCAACAGTGTAGTCAACATCGATGCGCGGCAGGTCTGCGTAGAAGATGAAGCTTTGCTCGATAGTCGATGAGAGGAACTTACGCGTGACCTTTATGACCGTGCGGACGGGTCCGCTCTCTGTCACATCAACTGTGCTGACATCGTTTATCTCGGTGTACTTCTGATCGAAATAGACCTTGATATCCCACGCCTCGTGGTTGAACGGTCTGTCGTCATAGGCATAGATTTTATTGAGAACTTCGCCCTCGGGCGCGACGGATCTGCCGGTCGCCTTGTGGATGAGCGACGCGATGTTCATATCCTTGTCGAACTTGACGGTGAAGAACTTGTTCTCTATAGTCTTGTTCTCGACCTTGACGGTGTTCTCGCCGGACTCGCCGCCGTGGACAAGACGGAAAGTCTTGTATCCCTTTGCGGGCACGCCCTTTGCAAAGAACACAAGGCGTCCGTCGGCGGATTTCTGCCACGGCATGACATTGCCGTCGGCGTCGACTATCGAGAAGTGCTCGGCTGCGGGCATATCGGTGATAACGACATCGTCGCGCTCTGCGCCGAAGGTGTTGAAAACGGTCAGGGCGTTGCCGTCCGGAGTGCAGACTATCTTGCCGAGAGTGTCGGCTATCTCAGCTTTGCCCTCGGAGATGAGCTTGTCATACTGCTCCTTGGAATCCTCGTAGACTTCTTTTATCGAAGAGCCGGGGATTATATCGTGGAACTGGTTGAGGAGTATTATCTTCCAGCCGTCGTTGATGAACTGCTGCGGATAAGGCGCGATGCCGTTCGAGTCGGCGATGGCGCAGATAGTCTCCATATCGTGATAGAGCAGCTCGCTCTTTCTGTTGTAGCGCTTGTTTCTGCCCTGCGAGGTCAGGGTGCCGCGGTGGAACTCAAGATAGAGCTCGCCCGCCCATTTGGGCAGCCTGCGCGAACCCTTGACTTCTTTTTCAAGGTCGTGATAGAAGTCTATCGCAAACTCCTGCTTGACCTTCGGGCAGCCGGGGATGCCCTTTGCCATGCGGTGACCCATTTCGAGCATATCGCGGGTCGGTCCGCCGCCACCGTCTCCGTGGCCGAAGGTGCAGAGATACTCTTTGTTGAGATCCTTCTGCGAGTACCTGTGCCAGCCGCCGAGGATGTGCTCGGGGTTGAGATAGGCGTTGTATGTAGTCTGCCAGCAGTCGCCCTCGTCGAAGCAGTCGGTGCTCGGAGAGAAGTGGGAGAGAATCTCCGTGCCGTCGATGCCTTTCCACATGAATGTGTCATAGGGCACCTTATTGAACTCGTTCCAGGATATCTTTGTGGTCATGAAATAGTCGATGCCGGCTTTCTTCATTATCTGCGGGAGAGCCGCGCTGTAGCCGAAAACATCGGGGAGCCACATTATCTTGTTGTCAACGCCGAACTCGTCCTTGAAGAAACGCTTGCCGACCAAGAACTGGCGGACGAGGGATTCGCCGGAGGTGACGTTGGTGTCCGACTCGACCCACATGCTGCCCTCGACTTCCCAGCGCCCTGCGGCGATCATCTTCTTGATGCCCTCATAGACCTCGGGATAGTCCTCCTTGACAAAGGCATAGAGCTGAGCCTGCGAGGACATGAACTTGTATTCGGGATATTCCTCCATGAGCTTGAGAACGGTCGCAAAAGAGCGTCCGGCCTTCTCTCTTGTCTGACGGAGTCTCCAGAGCCATGCGACGTCTATATGCGTGTGACCGATGCAGCAGGCGGTCGCGTCCATGGCGTCCTTTGAATATATCTCCCTGTCGAGCAGGTCGATTGCCGCCTCGGCGGAAGCCGCGAATGTATCATAGTCGGAGGTGTTGAAATCGATAAGATTGACGGCGTCGTTGAGCGCCTTGACTATATCGATGCGCGGAAGATCGTCCGCGTCATAGAGGGACGCGACCTTGAGCGGGGTCTTGAGATCGAAGATGAGACGGTTGACAAGGTCGTCGACAACCTTGAGGCGCGCGCCCATTCTCAGCTTGCCCTTGAACTCCCATGCGTCGGAATATGCATTGAGGCAGCAGTCGAATTTCTCGCCTCCCTTGGCGCAGTCGAGCAGGCGAATCTCGCTGTGGTTCGAGTCGCCGCCCTGGCGCAGCTCGCCGTTAAAATACATGATGAACTGCGGATTGCTGTGATTCCACGGACCGCTCGGAGAGGGGGTCAGCTGATAGACCACGGGTCTGCCGGCAAAACGCTCGGGTACTGTGAAGCTGTGGCGGAACCACGCGTAGTCCTCTTTATAGCCCCAGTAGTCGTTCTCCGAGTCGAAGTCCGTCCATTCTCCCTCGTCGATTTGTGAAAATTTGTACTGCCCGTCGCGGAATTTGAACCCGCCGAGCGTCTCGCTGTCGGGATAGAGATATTCATTCTCAAGGTCCTCGATGACCTTGTAGACCCTTCTGGCGAGCATGAAACGCTCGGAGTTCTTGTCCGTGAAGCGGATGTCTACATGACTCATTTGATTGCTCCTTTCGGAAAATTCTTTTTATCTGTCAAAATAATTTTAACCTGCGGTATACGACAATTATATATTATTGCCGCGGGCGTTACAATAGATTTTTTAGTTATCTTGCCAAAAATTTGCGCCGCAAAGCAAAAAGCTCCGCAGACGAGTGCGGAGCCGTTTTATATGAATTTATGCGTGGTTGTTGTGAATCATGTTTTTGATATCCGACGCGCTGGCAGTGCCTTTGAAAAATTTTCTGAGTTCGGAGAGACAACGCAGGGGATTCGGATTCCAATCCGAGCGGGGAGCGGGCTTTATGCCCAGTTCTTCGAGCATCGGGCGCAGAGCCTCAAAACGCTCCTCAAAGCTGTTGTAATCCATATTTGCCCTCTTCGTCCAGCCCGCCTCGGCAACAGCCCAGAAGCGCGGGAAGCACATATACGAAAGCCTGTCGAAGTCGCGGACATACTCGGTCCAGATCGGGCACTCAACGCCAAACACATTCTTTCTGCCCGTCTCGGTCAGCCCCTTGATATACGGGTCGAGACTGTAGGTCTTTTTGAGCGAGGTCATGCCGAACGGATAGTCGCAGTAGTAATAATAGAACTCGGAGACTATCATCTTTCCGCCCTTGTTCGCGAACTCAACGGCGCGGTCTTTTTTGTCCATCCAGCGCTGGACAATGATGTCGTTGGGCATCATGCCGCTGTTGAGGCTCTCGTTCCAGACTATAGCCGTCTTGCCGTGCTTTTTGAGGAAGTCAACAGCCTGGAGAACGAACCAGCCCTGAAGCTCCTCTTCGTCCTTGAGACCCAGTTCTTTCATGCGCGCCTGGCACTTCGGGCAGTTTTTCCAGCGAACCTTAGGCGCTTCGTCGCCGCCGATGTGGAAATATCTGCCGGGGAAGAGCTCGATCATCTCGCCGAGCACGTCAAAGACAAGCTTCAATGCATCGTCGTTTCCGGCGCAGAGGATATCATCATAGATGCCCTGCTTTGTACCGACCTCGAGGG
The DNA here is from genome assembly GCA_002438685.1 of Ruminococcaceae bacterium UBA6392. GTDB lineage: Bacteria > Bacillota > Clostridia > Oscillospirales > Acutalibacteraceae > CAG-177. Next base: position 17,339 of record DJQG01000157.1, read on the forward strand.
GCTCGCCCTTGCAGGAGAGCTCGGGATAGGCGGCGAGCACGGAGAGCGTGTGACCGGGCATATCGAACTCGGGGATTACTTCGATATAGTTGTCGTCGGCATATGCGACTACTTCGCGGATCTCATCCTTTGTGAAATACCCCGAATATTCCTCATCGAAGTGGTACTGACCGAAATCCGAGCGGTGGCGGCGGGAGCCGACGGTGATGAGCTCGGGGTGGCTGTCAATTTCAACGCGCCAGCCTTGGTCGTCGGTCAGATGCCAGTGCATGGCGTTCATCTTGACGAGCGCGGTGGCATCGATGAGCTTTTTGATATTCTCGACCGTCGTCATGTGGCGCGCGCAGTCGAGCATGAATGCGCGGTATTCAAACGCGGGAGCGTCCTCGATTCTCACGCACGGGCAGATATCGAGCTGCTTTAGCTGCTTCAAGGTCTGACTCGCGTAGAAGGCTCCGCGCTCGCCGCCGGCGGTGGCTTCAACACCGTTTTCGGTCACTTCGAGCACATAGCCCTCTTCGGGCAGTTTGTCTGTCAGACGAGCGGAAAAGCTTTCGGAATCGATGCTGTCCGTCTTGACGCTTCCGCCGAGATAGTCGATTTTGTTGGGGTTGGGAATAATATTGAGCTGCTTCATTTTCTTTTCCTCCGAAGGGCTTTTATCAAGGGTCAGTATACAATAAACGCAATTCAAAAGCAAGGCGAATTTCAGCTTTCGGGCTTTTCTTCGTGCTCTTTATGCTCGCTGTGCTCGTTTTTGCTCTTCTCGGCTCTGCACGCCTCGGCGCACATCTCCTCCTGCTTTTCGAGCGTTATCTGTTTCATCGTGTTTTCGTCTATTTTCATCAGCTTCATCAGTATTGCCTGACGGGCGAGAATGCGGTTCATCTTGCCGTGGATATCCTCGATCATTATCTCGGTTTTGAGATTGACTTTGTAATCGTTCTCGGCGCGGCGGCGGTCTTTTTCCTCCTGGCGGTTCTGGCTCATCATTATCAGCGGAGCCTGCAGCGCGGCAACGCACGAGAGCACTAAGTTGAGTAGTATGAATGGATAGGGGTCGAACGCGCGCTTTGCGAGTATAACATTGCCGACCATCCAGAGTATCAGCATGGCGGAGAATGAGAATATGAACGCCCAGCTGCCGGCGAACTTCGCTATTTTATCCGCGGCGCGCTGACCGAATGTGTATTTCTCCTTGTCGGGGTTTTGGGAAATCCTGCTGTCGGCGAGCAGGGATATGATATCCTCGTTGCTCATGTCGTGCTTGACATCGCTGATTATTTCGTTGACAAGTTTTTTGTTCTCTTTCATCTGATTCATCTGACACACTCCCTTGAAATTATCTGTATATTATTTTAACATAAGACAAAACAATTTTCTATAGCTATATTTGCGTTTGCCAAGCGGCGGTGGTATACTGTATACGCAGACATAATTCAGTCTCATGCGCAGATAATACATATAAAGGAGAGAAGAAAAATGAAAGAGCTCATGAAAAATATTTCAAAATCCGAGGTTCTGACCCTGAGGGATCAGGTGCTCTGCCAGCCCGGGCAGGTGGTCAGCAAGACCCTCGCCCAGAACGACGCGTTGAGCATAACGCTCTTCGCTTTCGACAAGGACGAGGAAATAAGCACCCACGCCTCCGGCGGCGATGCATTCGTCACCTGCCTCGAGGGAGTCGGAAAAATAACGATAGACGGCGTTGACTACGAGCTGCACGAGGGCGAGAGCATAGTCATGCCCGCCGGACACCCGCACGCGGTCTACGGCAAGGAGCAGTTCAAGATGCTGCTTGTTGTGGTGTTTTGAGGATAGGATAAAATAACAATGTCCGCCGCTATGATATAACTGCGGCGGACGTCGCTTTTACAGCTTGAGGGTTGACAAAAAGATATTATTCAGTTATACTGATATCAATTAGTATCAATATGTATCGGTTGGTGATTGAATGGACGCACTGAAATTTTCTGAAATGCTCTCGGATAAACACATAACAAATCTCAAAAAGCTCAAATATAAATATCCGGATGATTTTGAAGAGTTTATAAATATATTGAAATCGTCATTTTATGAAAAGCTGCCGCTGAATGATTTTGACGGCAAAAATTTTGTATATCTGATGTCATGCACAGGCGTGAATCTTGAAGCGGTGAAACTGCTTTTTACCGCGCAGAACTCCGCCTATGCCGCAAAGGCGGTTGAAGAAGAGATCGTTGCGACCTCGGCGATCGAAAGCATTGACTTTGACCGCAGCAGCGTGCGCAGCATAATGCTCGGCAATGCGCCCAAGGACAACCGGGAGAACAGGATATACGGATTGAAGCTTGGCTTTGATTTTATAAGCGACAGGCACAATCGCATAACGGAGGAGAATATCCATAAGCTCTATATGATGGCGATAGGAAATTTTCTCGAAGACGATAACAGACTGCGCGACGGGGAATTTTACCGCCATGACGGCGTGGATGTTGTGGGCGACGGTGTTGTACACCGCGGCATCGACAGCGAAAAACTTCCCGAATATATGAAGCGGTTTGTAAACTTCGCAAATGCCGATGACGGCATAAACGACCTGCTCAAAGCTGCAATATTGCATTTTGATATCGCATACCTGCATCCATATTTTGACGGAAACGGGCGTATGGCGCGCCTTTTGCATATGTGGTTCCTGATTCAGAAAGGATATGAAAGCACGCTTTTTGTTCCGATGTCGAGCTACATTGAAAAGAGCAGGGGAAAATATTATGACGCATACACTCTTGTTGAAAATAACGCAAGACTTGCGGGCGTTACCGATGTCACACCGTTCCTTATATATTTCATAAAAAATGTCTACGAAGAAATGAAACCGGATGCAGTTAAAACGGACGCGACGGAAAGATACAATGAATTTCTGCACTCTGGCGAAGTGACGATAAAGGAGGCGAAGCTCTGGCAGTTTGTATTGTCGACATACGGCGGCGAGAGCTTCACAACGAAACAGCTCGAAAAGGACTTCGGGGACGCAGCCTTTGCGACGGTGCGCAAATTTGTGCAGAAGTTTTCTGAGTTCGGTTTGCTCGATGCGCAGGAGATGAAAAATAAAGTTATATACAGGATAAAATAACAATGTCCGCCGCTATGATATAAATGCGGCGGACAATTTATATAATTTTACCCCTGCTTTGAAAACTCGCACCCGCAGTAGTTCTGTCTGTATAGATCATACTGTTTTGAGAGCTCTATCGAGCGCTTGTAGCCCTCGCGCTTTTTGAAATCTGCGGGCAGGTGGCGCACTCCGTATTTTTCGCCCATCTCCTCGCCGATGCGGTTGAGTATCTGCGAATTCTTGTGCGGGCTCACGGAGAGGGTGGTCGTGAAATAGTCAAAGCCGTGCTCCTTCGCCTCCTGAGCTGTGCGCTCGAGCCGCAGATAAAAGCACTTTTCGCACCGTGAGCCGCCCTCGCGCTCTTGCTCATATCCCTTTGCCGCGTTGGTGAACTGCGTGTGGTCGTATTCACATTCGAGCATTTTTACATTGTGCTCCGCGGGCAGGAGAGATATTATCCTGCGCTGTTCGCTGAGACGATGTTCATATTCCTCTGCGGGGTAGATGTTCGGGTTGAAGTAGAGCACGGTGACATCAAAATATTTTGTCAGATATTCGAGCACATAACTGCTGCACGGTCCGCAGCAGCTGTGCAGCAGCAGGGACGGCACGCGCCCCTGCTTTTTTATCTCATCAATTTCGCGGTCGAGTTCGAGCTGATAGTTGGTTTTGTTCATCTCAACGCCTCCGCAGTATATGATACCGCAAAGGGGCTGATAAATCAACCGCTCAGTCGAGGATACGCCCGTCGGTCGATATCGTCACAACCTGCCACGGAATGAATTTGCCGCTGTTCTGCAATGCGGTTTTGGCGGCATATTCGAGCCCGCCGCAGCAGGGGACATCCATTCTGACGACTGTCACGGACTTTATATTGTTGTTCGCGATTATCTCCGTCAGCTTCTCGGAATAATCGACGCTGTCGAGCTTCGGACATCCGACAAGAGTTATGTGGCCTTTGATGAATTTTTCGTGGAACGCCGCATAGGCGTAGGCGGTGCAGTCGGCGGCGATGAGCAGCTTTGCGCCGTCAAAATAGGGCGCGTTCACCGGCACGAGCTTTATCTGAACCGGCCACTGGCGCAGTCGGCTCTGCATTTCGGCGGGCTGCGCCGACGGGGTGTTTTCCTCGCGGTTCATCGTCATGAGCCGCGACCCCGGACATCCGCCGTGATGTCCGCCGAGCTTTTTCTTCATCATGTTTTCTTTGACCGCTTCGGCGTTGTAGGCGGCGGCCTCGCGCTCGACAAAAGTTATCGCGCCTGTGGGGCACGCGGGCAGGCAGTCGCCGAGCCCGTCGCAGTAGTCGTCACGCATGAGCTTGGCTTTGCCGTTGACCATGGCAATCGCGCCCTCATGGCAGGCGGCGGCGCAAGCTCCGCAGCCGTTGCATTTTTCTTCGTCAATATGGATTATTCTGCGCTTCATAAAAATTCCTCCGAGCGTAAAATTTGTTTTTTCTTGACCTGACGCGTTTATTATAGTAGAATCGGGACAGAAATACTGTTGTAAAAACAACGGAGTGATAAAAATATGTCGGAAAATTTTGAAAAAATAAAAACAGCACCGCTCTTTTGGGGCATAGAAGAAGCCGAGCTGCCCGAACTGCTCGAAGCCCTCGATGCGCACAGCCGCAGATATCAAAAGGGCGAAATAATAATGCCCGAGGGCGAAAAGACGGACTCGCTTGGGCTTGTGATGAGCGGGGAAGTGCTGATAGTGCAGGACGATTTCTGGGGCAACCGCAATATCATGACCCGGATAACTCAGGGCGGAATTTTCGCCGAGTCGTTCGCCTGCACGGGCGAAAAGCTGACCGTCGGCGCGGAGGCGGAGAGCGAATGCGAGATAATGCGGCTGAAAGTCGGGCGTGTGCTCGGCTCGTGCCCGAAGTCGTGCGCCGGGCACGCAAAGCTCGTCGGCAACCTGATATCCGAGCTTGCGCGCAAAAATCTGAATTTCAACTCGAAGCTCGGGCACATGGGCAAGCGCACGACGCGCGAAAAGCTGCTGTCATATCTTTCGGCGCAGGCAATGAAGAGCGGAAAAAATGAATTCGACATCCCGTTCGACCGCCAGCAATTGGCGGACTATCTGTGCGTCGACCGCAGCGCAATGTCCGCCCAGCTCTGCGCACTCAGGGACGATGGGATATTAGAATTCAGGAAGAATCATTTTGCTTTGCTGCGCTAAGTCCAATCACTGTCCGATAAAATACCCACTGAAAAAGAAACACTTGACAGAAAAATATAAAAGTAATATTATTGAATCGGCAATAATACGGCAGAAATATGTTTGGAGGAGATAAAATGAAGCGAAAAAATATTTTCAAATCCCTGCTTGCCGCCGCGATGGCACTGACAATGATATTCGGTGCCGCGCCCCTGAGCGGCTTCGCCGGCATCAGCCTGCCGCTGTTTTCAATGAAGGCGGAGGCAGCGACTATAACCGGAACCACGGAAGATGGGCTTTTTGAGTATGTGTTAGTAGGACAGTGGACTGGTGGTTCCCAATATCGATATACAGCAACGATAACCCGTTGTAATAAGGATGCTTCGGGCGAGATTACTATTCCCGAAACAATAGGAGAATGTGAAGTTAAACAGATAGGCAATCGCGCCTTTTCCGATTGCACGGGAATTACAAGTATAGTAATTCCCGACAGCGTTACGGAAATAGGTTCTTACGCCTTCTCCGGCTGTACAAGCCTTGCAGAAATAACCGTTTCACCGGATAATCAAAACTATTCGAGCGTTGACGGTGTGCTATTCAGCAAGGATGTAAGCAAGCTGATAGTATATCCCAAAGGTAACGGACGCAGCATATATACCGTTCCCGACGGCGTTGCACAGATAAGCGGTTTCGCCTTCTCGGGCTGCACAAGCCTTAAAGAGATAACGATACCTGACAGTGTGACGGAAATAGGCGAGTGTGCTTTCTCCAGTTGCACATCGCTCTCGAAAGTAGATTTGCCAAAGAAGCTGACAACAATAGAAGCCGGAACTTTCCGCGACTGCACAGGACTTAAAGAAATAGTAATACCTGACAGTGTGACGGAAATAAAAAGCAAGTACGGCTATGATACATATTATGGAGCCTTCTTCGGCTGTACATCGCTCTCAAAAGTGAAGCTTTCAAATAACCTTACGAGAATAGGTGATGGGGCTATGTCCGTAGGTGAAGGAACTTTTTCCGGTTGCACAAGTCTTGCAGAGATAACCATACCGGATAGCGTTACATCAATAACTTCTTCTGCATTCTATGGTTGTACAAGTCTAAAAGAGATTATAATACCTGACAGTGTTACGAGAATAAGTTGGAGTGCCTTCTCCGGCTGCACATCACTCTCAAAAGTAAAACTTTCAAATAATCTGACAGAAATAGCCTGGGATACTTTCTCCGGCTGCACAAGCCTAAAAGAGATCGTAATCCCAGACAGTGTAACGGAAATTTACGATTCTGCCTTCTCTGGTTGTACATCACTCTCGAAAGTGAAACTTTCAAATAATCTGACGGAAATAGGGAGCAAAGCTTTTTCCGGTTGTACAAGCCTTAAAGAGATAATTATACCTGATAGTGTAACAAAAATTGGAGCGGGCATATATGACGGTTCACGCGGCTATGTTTTCTCCAACTGCACAAGCCTTGAGTCCATAACAATAGGCAGCGGAGTTGAAAGTTTGGGCAATGGGTGGATAGATTCCTGCCGCAGGCTTGCGAACA
>DJQG01000159.1 GCA_002438685.1 Ruminococcaceae bacterium UBA6392
AGGGAATGCTCGAAAGGAAAGTAACGAAAGGACCGAAGAAGGAAATTATCATTGCCATAACTGCAGTTGTGAGAATCGTAACAACCGAAGCGTTACCGGTAATTGCTACGCATCCGACGGATTCGCCGTAGGTAGTATTGGGGCATCCGCCGAAAATCGCGCCTACCATGGAGCCGACGCCGTCTCCGAGGAGAGTTCTGTGAAGTCCGGGATCCTCAAGAAGCTCTTTGCCGATAACANNCAGCGATATGTTCAGCAAAAACTACGAATGCAACAGGAACATAAGCAACAGCAATAGAAGCAATATAGCTTCCGTCGACATTCTTAATACCATTAATTGCTTTCATAAATGTGAAGTCAGGTATTGAAAATATTTTCATTCCGGAAAAAATGCTGAAATCTATTACTTTAAGAAGATCGTTTCCCGTTTTTATTCCGATTACAGTGAAAATCGCAGCAACAACATAACCGGCAAGAATACCTATGATGAAGGGTATAAGTTTAGCTGTTTTTTTGCCGTATACTGAGCAAATAACAACAGTAAAGAGCGTTACAAGTCCGCATATGATGCATACATAGGGGCTTGCCGTGCTTACACCGGCAGAGTTCGTAAGATCTCCGATGGCATTGCCCGCAAGAGAAAGTCCGATTATTGAGACCGTGGGACCGATAACAACCGAAGGCATGATTTTGTTAATCCACTTAACACCGGCAATTTTAACGGCGATTGCGATTATAACGTAAACAAGACCTGCAAAGATTGCACCGAGAATAAGTCCGGCATGACCTGCGGCAGACTCAGCATATGCGCCTGCAAAAGCAGCCGACATTGAACCGAGAAATGCGAAAGAAGAACCGAGGAAAACAGGGCTCTTTGCCTTCGTGAAGAGAACATATACAAGGGTGCCTGCGCCTGCGCCGAAGAGCGCCGCGACAGTGCTCATCTGCACCTCGCCGCAGTCATAAACACCCGAAGTTATCATGGGAACTGCGATTGTAGCTGCCATAATCGCGAGCAGCTGCTGGAACGCAAAGACGATAAGCTTGCCGAACTTCGGCTTGTCTTTGATACCGTAAATCAATTTCATACTATTGACCTCCTCAAATTTTGCCTGTCTATACTCAACACAGTCCCGGTGAACCGCTTCTGCGTCAAAGTCTTATTTGCTGTATATCGAGACGCTTGTCTCATCGTCGAACGGCGGGATCTTCACAACGACCACTTCGCTGCGCGAGGTCGGCACATTCTTGCCGACATAGTCGGCAACTATCGGGAGCTCCCTGTGTCCCCTGTCAACAAGCGTTGCAAACTGTATCTTTGCCGGGCGGCCGAGGGAGATTATCGCATCCATCGCGGCTCTCGCCGTTCTGCCGGTGTAGAGCACGTCGTCGACCATGACGACCGTCTTGCCCTCAACGGAAAAATCGAGCTTGCCGGAGTTCACCGTCGGCTGGCTCGCGCTCTCGCTCAGGTCGTCCCTGTAGAGCGTGATGTCGAGATAACCTTTCTGCGTTTTCACGCCGAGGCTCTCGATTTTTGAGGCGAGAATATCCGCAAGCGGAGCACCTCTTCTCATTATGCCGACAAGGCATATCTCATCTGAATCGCCGTTTCGCTCGATTATCTCGTGCGATATCCGCGCGAGCGCACGGTTGACCGCCGCGCTGTCCATGATATAGGCCTTGAACTCCATTTACTCACCCCGAAGCATAAAAAAATACGATTCTGCCGCACCGACAAAATCGCACAAAAACACGCGGATATACCCCATCCGCACTGAATATGACCATCTTGTCGGCATCTCTGTACCGCTCTTAAAGATTTTTTGCTGTGAATACTATATCATATTGTTCATCGGTTGTAAAGACCCAATTTATAGTTTTTTCAACTTTTTTCGCCGCCGAATCTTACACAAATGTAAGAAATCGAGTTTACAATGTAAGGCTTTGTTATTGAGAACAGCACTCTCTTTTGATATAATCATTATCGACAGGAGGAGTTTTAATGAAAACCAAAAGCAAAAACAAGAAGCTGCGCATCGCGCTCGGAATATGCATACCGCTTATAATTATCATCGCGGCGGCGCTGGCAGTTGTTATGAAATACGGACCTACATTCGGATTTTATCTCGTCCCGCCGTCGGCAGAGACCTACGGCAAAAATGCCCTCTCCACTATAGACAAAAACGGAATCTTCGCCGGAAGCGACGAGTGGAAGAACACATATAATGAGTGCCTGAAGATGATAGAAAACGCGAAGAGCTACGACGACACATATGATGCCATCAGAAAAGCTCTTTCGGTCGGCGGCGGCAAACACTCGATGCTCATGACTAAATCGGAATCGCAAAATACAGCCGAGAGCTACGACGAGGTTCTGCCCACAGTTTCGCTCGACGACAATATTGCGATAATAAAGCTCCCCGATTTTCTCGGCACAGCCGAAGCGGGGCAGAAATATGCAAAAATTGCGGAGGACTTCATCCACGAGAACCGCGATAAAATAAAGGGCGTTGTGCTCGATCTGCGCGGCAACACCGGCGGCGACATGGGTCCGATGGCGACGGCTGTCTCGTCGCTGCTTCCCGACGGCGAATTGGTCTATTACCACTACCGCAGCTACGATATCCCGGTCACGCTCAAAAACGGCGTTGTCAGCAACGCGGGCACGGGCGGCAAGAGCCTCTATCCCGACGAAAAACTGGATATACCCGTTGCAATACTCACCGACGACATGACCGCGAGCTCGGGCGAAGCTTTGACGCTCTGCTTCAGAGGGCTCGAAAATACAAGGACTTTCGGCGCACCGACCGCGGGTTACACGAGCGTCAATATGCTCTACAACATGTATGACGGCGCGCAGATGTATCTGACCGTCGCGTTTGACAAAGCGCGCACGGGCGAGATATTCAAAGAGACGCCAATCGAGCCGGATGTCATTACCGACTCCCCTCTTGAAGCGGCTCTCGAGTGGCTGAGAGGCTGAAAATAAAATACCGCACCCTCCGTAAAAATCGGGGGACGTAATTCAACAAAGCGAAAGGGTCGGCACAGTTGCGCCGACCCTTTATATTTTTGATTATTTCGCTTTCTTGTCTTCCTTTTTCTTGTGGAAGAGAATCTTATCCACGGGGAAATAGAGGAAGAACTGGAGAGCGGAGCAGACAGCGGTAGCTATGGTGAGCGAGAGACCGCTGTTAAGATTGAACTTCGAGGTGCAGAACTCGAAAACTACGGGGTTGAACCACGCAGAAAAGCAGACGAGCGCAAGCGTGAAGACTATGTATATGGGCAGAGTAATCGCGGTGTTGGAGCCCGAGTTGAAAGTCTTTTCCTTGTTGATGAAGAATGCAACTATCTGCGCCAGAAGGTTCGAAACATTGAACGCAATGAAGAGCGCAAGTCCGCAACGCTGACCCTCAATGACCGGATAATCAAAGACGAACCAGTGGAATGCCTGCGTGCTCAGAGCCTTGATCGCGGGGATGTTATAAAGAATCGCGAGAGACGCAACCTGAACGATACATGCGCCGAGGCTGACGACTATGAACTTGACAAACTGCCAGAGTGTGTTGATGCCGGAGCCCTTACCCTCTGCGGCCTTGTCGATATTGTTTAACTTTCCCATTTATTTCACTCCTGTGATAAAATTTTCAATTAATTTTATCATACCCGACGGCAAAAATCAATAAAAACAGCTGTACTTTTTGGTTTTTGATTATTAAAAATGGATAAATCGGCATAGAAAAAGATCCCGCAGGAAAACCTACGGGATCCAAAAGGCATTAATTACTCAATGATCTGGATAACAACGCCCGAGCCAACGGTACGACCGCCTTCACGGATAGCGAAGCGGAGACCCTCTTCGATAGCGATGGGAGCGATAAGCTCAACAGTCATATCGATGTTATCGCCGGGCATGCACATCTCTACGCCCTCGGGCAGGGAGATGATGCCGGTAACGTCAGTTGTTCTGAAGTAGAACTGAGGACGATAGTTGTTGAAGAACGGAGTGTGACGACCGCCCTCGTCCTTAGTAAGGACGTAAACCTGACCGACAAACTTGGTGTGGGGATGAATGGTGCCGGGCTTAGCAAGAACCTGACCACGCTCGATGTCAGTTCTCTGAACACCACGAAGAAGAGCGCCGATGTTGTCGCCGGCCTCAGCGTAATCGAGGGTCTTGCGGAACATCTCGATTCCGGTGCAGACGGTCTTGCCCTTCTCTTCCTTAAGACCAACGATCTCAAGCTCGTCGCCGGTTCTCAGCTGTCCACGCTCAACTCTACCGGTGGCAACAGTACCACGGCCGGTGATGGTGAAGACATCCTCAACAGGCATAAGGAAAGGCAGGTCAGCCTTACGGTCGGGAGTGGGGATATAAGTGTCAACAGCGTTCATGAGCTCCCAGATGCAAGCAAGCTCGGGGGCGTCAGGATCATTGCCGTTGTACTCAAGAGCCTTAAGAGCAGAACCCTTGATGATCGGGGTGTCATCGCCGGGGAAGCCATACTCGTTAAGAGTATCGCGGATCTCCATCTCGACAAGCTCAAGGAGCTCAGGATCGTCGACCTGGTCAACCTTGTTCATGAAGACGATGATATAGGGCACGCCAACCTGGCGGGCAAGAAGAAGGTGCTCCTTGGTCTGAGCCATGGGGCCGTCGGTAGCAGCTATAACAAGGATAGCGCCGTCCATCTGAGCAGCGCCGGTGATCATGTTCTTGATATAGTCAGCATGGCCGGGGCAGTCAACGTGAGCATAGTGACGAGTAGCAGTCTCATACTCAACGTGAGCGGTGTTGATTGTAATACCGCGCTCTCTCTCCTCGGGAGCCTTATCGATGTTAGCGTAATCAACAAACTCAGCCTCGCCCTTCATAGCGAGAGTCTTGGTGATAGCAGCGGTAAGAGTGGTCTTACCATGGTCAACGTGACCAATGGTACCAATGTTTACATGGGGCTTAGTTCTTTCGAATTTAGCTTTTGCCATTTGGAATTTCCTCCCTTTAATTGGTTAAATAATTGTCTCATGCATCAGCATAAAACTATTCTATCAATTTACACCTGAAAATTCAAGTGCTTTTTAAAAATTACTTGTCCTTGATGACAGTCTCAGCAATGGACTTCGGAACCTCGGCATAGTGGCTGGGCTCCATGACATACTGACCGCGTCCCTGCGTCTTGGAACGAAGGGTGGTAGCGTAGCCGAACATGTTCGACAGCGGGATGAATGCATTGATCTGCACTGCGCCCGTACGCATCTCGGTGCCTTCGATCTGTCCGCGGCGGGAGTTGACATCGCCGATAACATCGCCCATATAGTCCTCGGGGACGATAATGGCGACCTTCATGATGGGCTCCATGAGCACGGGAGCCGCCTTCTTCATCGCATCCTTGAACGCCATAGAACCGGCGATCTTGAACGCCATTTCGGAGGAGTCGACCTCGTGATAAGATCCATCGTAAAGAGTGACCTTGACGTCAACAACATTGAAGCCTGCGAGAACGCCCGACTGCATTGCACCCTTGATACCGGCCTCTGCAGGTCCGATATATTCCTTCGGGATAGCGCCGCCGACGACCTCGTTGACGAACTCGTAGCCCTTCTCGGGGTTGGGCTCGATGCGGATCTTGACGTGACCGTACTGTCCGCGACCGCCCGACTGACGCGAATACTTGGTATCGCTCTCTGCGGGTTTGGTGATGGTCTCGCGGTATGCGACCTGAGGTTTACCGACATTAGCCTCGACCTTGAACTCACGAAGAAGTCTGTCAACGATTATCTCAAGGTGAAGCTCGCCCATGCCGGCGATGATGGTCTGACCCGTCTCTTCATCGGTGTAGCACTTGAAGGTCGGATCCTCTTCGGCGAGCTTTGCAAGCGCGATAGCCATCTTCTCCTGACCTGCCTTGGTCTTGGGCTCGATAGCGACCCTGATAACGGGATCGGGGAACTCCATGGACTCGAGGATTATCGGAGCCTTGGCGTCGCAGAGCGTGTCGCCGGTAGTGGTGTTCTTAAGACCTATAGTAGCAGCGATATCTCCGGCGTAAACGCAGTCGATATCCTTTCTGTGGTTGGAGTGCATCTGCAGGATTCTTCCCAGACGCTCGTTGCAGTCTTTGGTAGCATTGTAAACAGTGCTGCCGGTGGTGACTGTGCCCGAATAAACTCTGAAGAAGCAGAGCTTACCGACGAAGGGATCGGTCGCGATCTTGAAAGCAAGAGCTGCGAACGGCTCGGAATCCGAAGAATGACGGAATTCCTCTTCACCGGTCTCGGGGTTCGTGCCCTTTATCGACGGGACATCCGTCGGAGCGGGCATGTAATCAACAATAGCGTCAAGCAGCTGCTGAACACCCTTGTTGCGGTAAGAAGTACCGCAGCATACGGGAACCATCTTATTGGCGATAGTAGACTTGCGGATGCAGGTCTTTATCTCATCAATGGTGAGCTCCTCGCCGCCGAGATATTTCTCGAGCAGCTCGTCGTCCTGTTCGGCGACGTGCTCAACGAGCTCATCATGATACTTCTGTGCAAGTTCCTTCATGTTCTCGGGGATCTCCTCGACTCTGACGTCGAGACCCTTGTCGTCATAGTAGACATCAGCCTGCATCTGAACAAGGTCAATGATTCCCTTGAAGTCAGCTTCCGCGCCTATGGGGAGCTGAATCGGAACTGCGTTACACTTCAGACGCTCCTTCATCATGTCTATAACATTATAGAAGTTAGCTCCCATAATGTCCATCTTGTTAACATAGACCATTCTCGGAACCTGGTACTTGTCCGCCTGTCTCCAGACGGTTTCGGACTGGGGCTCAACGCCGCCCTTTGCGCAGAGAACGGTAACAGAACCGTCCAGAACGCGCAGAGAACGCTCAACCTCAACGGTGAAGTCCACGTGACCGGGAGTGTCGATGATGTTGATACGGTGTCCCTTCCAGAAGCAAGTGGTTGCAGCGGAGGTAATGGTTATACCTCTCTCCTGCTCCTGCTCCATCCAGTCCATTGTCGCAGCACCATCATGCACTTCGCCGAGTTTGTGGGTCTTTCCTGTATAGAACAGGATACGCTCCGTTGTGGTGGTTTTGCCTGCGTCAATATGCGCCATGATTCCGATATTCCTGGTCTTTTCCAGTGAAACCTCTCTCGGCATAAAAACCTCCGTATCTCGCCTTTGTGCGAATAGCAAAATATATAGGTGAAATTACCACCTGAAATGTGCAAATGCCTTGTTGGCCTCTGCCATCTTGTGAGTATCCTCACGCTTCTTGAATGCCGAACCGGTCGAATTGACGGCATCCATGATCTCGTTAGCAAGTCTCTCCTTCATCGTTCTCTCGGAACGCTGACGGGAATAAAGGGTTATCCAGCGCAGACCGAGGGTCTGTCTTCTCTCCGGACGAACCTCCATGGGAACCTGATAGGTTGCACCGCCGACTCGACGAGCTTTGACTTCGAGAACGGGCATAACATTCTCCATAGCAGCCTCAAAAACCTCAAGCGGTTCCTTGCCGGTCTTCTCACGGATAATGTCGAAAGCCTCGTAAACGATTTTCTGAGCGACGCCCTTCTTACCGTCGATCATGACGTTGTTGATAAGGCGTGTTACGAGCTTTGAGTTGTAAAGCGGATCGGGCAAAACATCACGTTTTGCTATCTTGCCTCTTCTTGGCACTTCGCTTCCCTCCTTCATAGTAATGATATCATAGGTACTCGAGTGACAAAACTCTCGTGGTGTCAATGGGAGGCATGTATTTCAATGCACTCTCGCATTGGAGTAATCACCTGCAAGAAGATTCTGTCTCTTAAGCTTTCCGCGTCATGCGGAATTACTTTTTGGCAGCCTTCGGACGCTTAGCACCGTACTTGGAACGGGCCTGCATTCTGCCGTTGACGCCCTGTGTATCGAGCGTTCCGCGGATGATGTGGTAACGCACACCGGGAAGATCCTTAACACGGCCGCCGCGGATGAGAACAACCGAGTGCTCCTGAAGGTTATGACCGACGCCCGGGATATAAGCCGAAACCTCGATGCCGTTGGAAAGACGAACTCTGGCGATCTTTCTAAGAGCCGAGTTGGGCTTCTTGGGGGTGGTGGTCTTAACCGCTGTGCAAACACCGCGCTTCTGCGGAGAAGCATTGTCGGTCATGACATTTTTCTTGGAGTTGAGACCCTTCAAAAGCGCAGGGGCTTTGGGTTTCTTCTCAAGAGTTTCTCTTCCGTTTCTCACAAGCTGATTAAACGTTGGCAAGCAGTACATCTCCTTTCTAAGATTTATATATGAAATCCGCGCTTCGGGCATAATTATCCCAAAACACAAGACATCACAATTTAAAATTATACCGCTGACGCACCTATTTGTCAACCTTTTCGGTTCGTCAAATGACAAAATATTCGGCGTTTATCGGGGCATTATATATGATTTTTGTCCAATAAACGCATCTCTTTATAGTCACCGCTGCCGGAGTCCCCCGCAAAAGCGGCAGACTCCGGCTCGATGGTTGTTTATTATTCTGCTTCTTCCTTGTTCTCCGCCTCTTCAAGCTTCTCGGCAAGGTCGCTGAAGATGCCCGTGGTGGGAAGCACCTGAACATCGCTGTAGCACTTCATGCCGGTACCCGACGGCAGGAGCTTGCCGATGATGACATTCTCCTTGAGACCGAGCAGCGGATCGCTCTTGCCCTTGATGGCGGCATCGGTGAGGACTCTTGTGGTCTCCTGGAAGGATGCGGCCGAGAGGAAGGACTCGGTTGCAAGAGAAGCCTTTGTGATACCCATGAGCACGGGCATGCACTGAGCCTCTGCGAGCTCCTCGCCAGTCTCCTGAGCCTTGGCGGCAACGCGTGCGTTCTCCGCCTTGAACTCGAGCTTGTCAACAACAGCGCCGGGCAGGAAAGTCGTGTCGCCGGGATCGGTTATCTTGACCTTCTTCATCATCTGGCGGACGATGACTTCGATGTGCTTATCGTTGACGTCAACACCCTGCATACGGTAGGTTCTCTGAACCTCGCGGATGAGGTAATCGTGAACAGCCTCGACGCCGAGGACTGCGAGAATATCGTGCGGGTTGAGAGCGCCTTCTGTGATGGTGTCGCCCTTGTTGATGTGATCGCCGGGCTCAACCTTGACGCGCATACCGTAGTGGATGGGATAAGCCTTCTCCTCGAGGGTCTCGGGATCGGTGACGATGATGTTTCTGATCTTCTTGATCTCGCGCTCGGAAACCGTACCGGAGATCTCACTGATAAGAGCGAGGCTCTTGGGCTTTCTCGCTTCGAACAGCTCCTCAACTCTGGGAAGACCTTCCGTGATATCGGACTGGTCTTTCGCGCCGCCGGTGTGGAACGTTCTCATCGTCAGCTGTGTACCGGGCTCGCCTATCGACTGAGCCGCGATGATACCGACTGCTTCACCGACCGTAACAGGCTCGCCGGTTGCAAGGTTCGCGCCGTAGCACTTGATGCAGACGCCGTGCTCGGACTGGCAGGTAAGCAGCGAACGGATCTTTATCTTTGCAAGGCTGCCCTCGGGCTCTTCGCCCGCGGCGACCTTCCTGTCGTGGTACTCGTATACCTTGTCGGCGACGCGCTTTGCGTCGTCCTCGCTCATCATCTTATCCTTGCTCATGATAAGCTCGCCGGTATCCTCATCGACAAAGTCGTTGAGCAGATAGCGACCTGTAAGACGCTCTGTAAGGCTGACTATGCGGCGCTTTCCGTCGAAGATATCGTAGACATCCGAGCCCTCTGTGCAGCCGCAGTCCTCCTCGCGGATGATAACATCCTGCGAGACATCGACAAGACGTCTGGTGAGGTAACCCGAGTCCGCGGTACGAAGCGCGGTATCGGCAAGACCTTTACGCGCACCACGCGACGAAATGAAGTATTCGAGTATATTAAGACCTTCACGGTAGTTGGCTCTGATGGGGATTTCAATCGTCTTACCTGCCGTATTCGCGATAAGTCCGCGCATACCTGCAAGCTGACGCAGCTGGCTGTCGTTGCCTCGCGCACCGGAGTCAAGCATCATGTTGATCGGGTTGTAGGGATCGAAGTTCGCCTTGAGTTCTGCGGCAACTCTCTTTGTGCAGTCTTCCCAGGTCTCAATGACCATGTTCGTGCGCTCCTCGTCGGAGAGAAGTCCGTTTTCATAGTTGTCCATGATCTCGGCGACGTCCTTCTCGGCGTCGGCAATGAGTTCACCCTTGCGCGGCGGTATGGTAGCGTCGCAGACGGCGACGGTGATACCGCTTCGGGTCGAGTACTTGTAGCCCTGAGCCTTGATCTTATCAAGCATATCGGCTGCTATCGAAGTGCCGTGAATCTTGATGCATCTGTCGATAATTTCGCCGAGCTTCTTTTTATTGACGAGGAAATCGACCTCAAGCTTGAAGTCGTTCTCCGGATTGCTTCTGTCAACAAAGCCGAGATCCTGCGGGATAGGTCCGTTGAAGATAACGCGTCCCATGGTGGTGGAGACGAGCTTTCTGACGGGCTTGCCGTCAATCTCCTTGGTCATGCGGATTTTGATTCTCGCATGGAGTCCGATGGTGCCGTCATCGTAAGCCATGGTGGCCTCATCGACATCTCTGAACACCTTGCCCTCGCCGGGCTCGCCGGGCTTTTCAAGGGTGAGGTAATAAGAGCCGAGGACCATGTCCTGCGTGGGAACGGTGACCGGGCGTCCGTCGGAGGGCTTGAGGAGGTTGTTGGCGGCGAGCATAAGGAAGCGCGCCTCAGCCTGAGCCTCCGCAGAAAGCGGAACATGAACTGCCATCTGGTCGCCGTCGAAGTCGGCGTTGAATGCGGTACAAACGAGGGGATGAAGCTTGATAGCTCTGCCCTCGACAAGGATGGGCTCGAAAGCCTGGATGCCGAGTCTGTGAAGCGTGGGAGCGCGGTTGAGGAGCACGGGGTGATCCTTGATAACCACTTCAAGAGCATCCCAGACAACGGGATTCTGACGCTCGACCATCTTTCTTGCGGACT
>DJQG01000046.1:0-18613 GCA_002438685.1 Ruminococcaceae bacterium UBA6392
ACTACTACTCTATAATACAAGGGAAGATTGAAATGCAGATGACTTTTCGCTGGTTCGGCGACACCAAGGACACGGTATCGCTCGAACAGATAAGGCAGATCCCCGGCATCAAGGGCATTGTCCCCGCGCTGCATACCCTGCCCGCAGGCGAAGTATGGCCGCTCGATATGGTCATGGACATGAAGCACGAAATCGAGGCGGCAGGTCTTACGATGGAGTGCATCGAGAGTGTCAACGTCCATGAAGATATCAAGCTCGGCAACGAAAACGCAGACAGATATATCGACAACTATATCGAATCAATACGCAATCTCGGCAAGGCTGGCGTCAGGGTGATATGCTACAACTTCATGCCCGTTTTCGACTGGACGCGCACCGACCTCGCCATGGATATGGGCAACGGCGCGACCTGCCTGTCATATAACGGCGCGCAGATCGAGGGCAAGAGCCCCGAGGACATGTTCCGCGAGATCGACGAGAACTCGAACGGCTATGCAATGCCCGGCTGGGAAACCGAGCGCATGGGCGAGATAAAGGAGCTGTTTCAGAAATACAAGGGTGTGACCGAGGACGATCTCGTCGAGAATCTCCGCCACTTCCTGCGTCGCATAGCTCCCGTCTGTGAGGACTGCGGAATCAAAATGGCTATTCATCCGGACGATCCGCCATGGGGCATCTTCGGTCTGCCGAGGATAATTAAAAACACCGCAGATCTCGAACGCCTGCTCTCGCTCGTTGACAGCGACATAAACGGCATCACCTTCTGCACCGGCTCGCTCGGCGCATCAAAAGATAACGACCTGCCCGCGATGATAAGAAAATTCGGCGACAGGATATATTTCGCGCATCTGAGAAATGTCCTCAGGCGCGACGGCTGGTTCAACGAGACCTCCCACCTGTCCTCGGACGGCTCGCTCGACATGTACGAGATAGTCAAAGCTCTCTATGAGAGCGGATTTGACGGCTATATCCGCCCCGATCACGGCAGAATGCTGTGGGGCGAAAAAGCCCGTCCCGGCTACGGTCTGTATGACCGCGCGCTCGGAGCGGCATATATAAACGGACTCTGGGAAGCTGTTTCAAAGTCCGAAAGGGAAGGAAGATAACCATGGTACACGAAAATCTTAACGACCGCGTTGCGGTCATAACCGGCGGCGGCGGAGTTCTCTGCAGCGGATTTGCAAAGGATCTTGCGGCTCAGGGCGTAAAGGTCGCGATACTCGACCTGCGCGAAGAGGCGGCTCAGAAGGTCGCGGACGAGATTAAAGCGGCGGGCGGCGAGGCTCTTGCAGTCGGCTGCAACGTGCTTGAGAGCGAGAGCCTTGAGGCGGCGCGTGAGAAGATAAACGCCGCGCTCGGCTCATGTGATATTCTCGTCAACGGCGCGGGAGGCAACTCTCCGCTCGGTACGACAACCAAAGACACGCTCGAGCTTGAGGACATAGCCCACAAGGCAAAGGGAGTTAAGACTTTCTTCGACCTCGACCCCAAGGGCATTGAATTTGTTTTCAATCTTAACTTCCTCGGCACGCTGCTCACCACGCAGTGCTTTGCAAAGGACATGATAGGCAAGGAGAACGCGACGATTCTCAACATCTCCTCCATGAACGCCTACAGACCGCTCACGAGAATCCCCGCATATTCTGCGGCAAAGGCGGCTGTCTCGAACTTCACCCAGTTCATGGCGGTTCATTTTGCCGATGTCGGCATCAGAGTCAACGCGATAGCGCCCGGCTTCTTCTCGACGAACCAGAACAAGACTCTGCTCTTCAACGAGGACGGCTCGCTCACCGCGCGTTCGAACAAGATAATCACCCACACTCCCCTGCGCCGCTTCGGCGTTCCGGCGGATTTGACGGGTGCTCTGCTGTTCCTCTGCGACGAGAGCCAGTCCGGCTTCATAACCGGCGTTATCCTCCCCGTCGACGGCGGTTTCTCCGCTTACTCGGGAGTGTAAAAATCCGTATAAATCGGATATCCGATTTGAGGAAAGTTAATATTATAACGCAAACTCCTACCCATGGTTTTGGGCAGGAGTTTGTTTTTATCAACGTATTGCAGGCAGAATGTGTCAACGAATTTGGGGACTGTATTATTTAGATTGGGTAATAAATCCCGATTTTCATAGCTTATCCCATAAAAATCAGATTATATCAAACAGTATTATGATACCACTCCATTACCGCGGGGGCTTTTTCAGCGCAAAAAATTTTAAAAAGTTCTTTATTCTCCGGGGTTTCTATTGTATAATAAAATCAGAAGTATGCAAAGCGACGAAGAAAGGATCATGGTTATGGAGAAAAACAAAGTCAAACTGACCATTTGCGGGGCGGAATATATCATCGGTTCGGATGAAGAAAGCAAGTATATGATCGAGCTCGGCGACGAAGTCGATGAAAAAATATCCACGATTCTCAAGCAGAATCCGAGAATTTCCGTGACCCAGGCGGCTGTTCTCGCGGCGCTTGAATTTGCCGACGCGGAGAAAAAGGCCGTTGTTTCCGCAGAGAACCTGCGCTCAAAGATACAGGAGTATCTCGAGGATTCCGCGCGCGCCAAGACCGACCGCGAGATAGCCATGCGCGAGGCGGACAGGCTTGCAAAAGAACTCGCCGCATACAAGAAGAAACACAGCTCGCATGATGAATAAGCCGGAGATACTTGCGCCTGCGGGCTCGTTTGATTCACTGACCGCAGCCGTGCGCTGCGGAGCCGACGCCGTATACCTCGGCGGGCGGGAGTTGAACGCGCGCCGCAACGCCGCAAATTTCAGCAATGAAGAACTCGCGCAGGCGGTCGAATACTGCCACGCGCGCGGGGTCAAGGTATATATCACGCTCAACACCCTTGTGCGTGACGATGAGATGGAAACGGCGATGAACGCCGTCAGGTGCGCCTGCGATGCCAAAGCAGACGCACTTATTTTACAGGATATTGGGCTCACTTCGCTCATTCGCAGAGCGGCTCCCGATATGCCTCTGCACGCCTCGACACAGACCTCCGTGCAGACCCTCGACGGAATAAAAATGCTCGCGGATATGGGCTTTTGCCGCGCGGTGCTGCCGAGGGAGCTCTCGAGAAAAGAGATAGAAAAAATAGCCGTGCAGTCGCCGATAGAACTCGAGATGTTCGTCCACGGCGCTCTGTGCATGTGCCTTTCGGGTCAGTGCCAGCTCAGTGCGGTGCTCGGCTCGCGCTCGGGCAACAGAGGCTTATGCGCCCAGCCGTGCAGGCTCCCGTTTGCCGCTGACGGCGGTACGGGGCACGACCTGAGTCTCAAAGATATGTCTTTGATAGAATACCTGCCGGAGCTCGCGCAGATGGGCGTTCTCTCGTTCAAAATAGAGGGACGCATGAAGCGGCCGGAATACGTTGCCGCCGCGGTGACCGCCTGCAAAAAGAGTCTCGCGGGCGAAAGCGCCGCCGAGTACGAACGCACGCTCGGCGCGATATTCTCCCGCTCTGGATTCACCTCCGGCTACTATAACGGCGCTCTCGGGCGCGATATGTTCGGCGTGCGCCGCAAAGAGGATGTCACCGCCGCAAAGGATGTTCTCTCTCCTCTTGCCGCGCTCTACGACGGCGAACAGCCGCTGATAAGAGCGGATATGCACCTGTCGGCGCAGGTCGGCGAAAAGGCGGGACTCGCGGTCAAGGCTGCAGGCAAGAGCGTCTTTGCGGAATCTGAAAACGCCGTGCAGAAGGCGCAGAACAGAGCGGTCGGGAGCGAAGAAATTGAAACCCGGCTGCGCAAATGCGGCTCGACTCAGTTTTACGCCGGAGATGTCGAAATTGATATTGGAGACGACATATTTTTGAGCANNATCCGAGATAAACTCGCTTCGCAGAAAGGCTCTCGCGATGCTCGAAGAAAAGATTGCCGAGCGCGCTGAAATTCCGTTTTATCCGCAGGAAATTTCAATCAGACACCGCCGTTCGCAGAATCGCGGCTATGTAATCAGAGTCGGAAATATTTCGCAGATACCGTCCGATCTCTCGTATGTGCGCCGCGTGATACTGCCGATGGGCGTCGGCGAAGAGACCGTGAAGTATCTCAAAGATAAAAAGATACAGCCCGCAGTCGAAGTTCCCGCCGCGATATTCGGCGGCGACGTTGCTGTTTACAATTCGCTCGTAAAAGCGCGCAAAAGCGGAATATCTCTCGCCGCAGTCTGCTCTCTCGACGGCGCGGCGATAGCCAAAAAAGCGGGCATGAAGCTCTGCGCCCTGCCCGGAACAAATATATTCAACACATTCTCGCTCGACGAGTTTATGCGCCTCGGCTTCACGGACGCCATACTCAGCACCGAGCTTAAAATTGCCCAGTGTGCCTCGCTCGGCGGAAAACTGCCGCGCGGCGTGTTCGCCTACGGGCGTCTGCCGCTGATGCAGACGAGAAACTGCCCGGTCAAAAACGGCACGACCTGCGACAAATGCCGCAAACACGGGTTTTTGACCGACAGGATGGGTGTGACATTCCCCGTCGAGTGTACGCCGTTTGCCTCGACCTTGCTCAACAGCGTGCCGATAGTCGAGAGCGACAAGCGCGAGCAGTTTGAGTTTGCCGACTTCTCGCTGCTGTGGTTCACGACCGAAACAAAAGACGAATGTGAAAAAATACTCGAAAGCTACCGCAGAGGTGACGCCCCGCAGGGTGAATTTACGCGCGGACTTCTCTACCGCGGAGTCGAATAAAGGAGATAAAATATGCTCACTCTCAAGATGAAAAAAGTGCGCCCCGGCGCAATAATACCGAAGCGTGCGACCTCCGGCAGCGCAGGACTGGATCTTTGCGCCTGCACGGAAAACGAAGTTGTTCTCAAGGCGGGCGAGCGCACGGTCATACCGACCGGAATAGCGATCGCCATAGAAAACAACGAGACCGCTGCATTCGTCTATGCGCGCAGCGGACTCGGGATAAAGCACGGTATTTCGCTCTCAAACGGAGTCGGAGTCATCGACAGCGACTATCGCGGCGAGATATGCGTGGGGCTCATTAACACTTCGAGCGAGGATTATACTATACAGCCCGGCGAGAGGATAGCCCAGCTCGTGCTCGCGCCTGTTATTCCGGCGCAGCCCGTCGAGGTCGACAGCCTTGACGAGACGGAGCGCGGCGAGGGCGGATTCGGCTCAACCGGCAGATGAGTTTTTCTTCTTGTTACGGAAGAATTTTATCACCCACCAGATTATCACGGCGGGGATACAGCAGACGATGACAAGCACTATTTTATCCATCGGGATATAGTCATATATGCCGTCGCCGAGGATAGTGAAAAGTATGACACGCGGCATTATTCCGCCGAGCGATATCAGCGCATATTTCCAATACGGCAGCTTCGTTGCGCCGAGGAAGAGGCTGACGAAATCGATCGGGAACACGGGCAGAAAGCGCACGAGAAAGAGCGCCGAAAGCTTCTTTCCGTCGCCGAGGGCGAGGACTTTGTCGCCCGCCTTGCTGCCCTTGAGCCGCTTCTCGACATATTCGCCGCCGAGAAACCAGCCGAGCAGATATGTGACGGTTATCTCGAGCGCGATGCCCGCGAGATTTATCGCGATAGCCGAGGCGGTCGGGAATGCCATGCCGACGGAAATATATATCATCGACGCGGGTATTATAAACAGCACGGATTTGACGGCAAACACGCCGATTATCACAGCTACCGCCGCGGCGGTGCTGCCCGCGCCGGCAACGAGGGCGCGCATATCGATTTTGGTCAGCTTATCGTAGTTGACAACGGCGATAATCAAAAGCGCCGCCGCAACGGCACAGCGCAGAATGAGCATGAGCACATCGCGGTGCTTGTTAAAAAACTTCTTCAAATCGGTTCCCCTAACAAAAATTTCTATCCTATAGTATATCCGCAAATTTTGGTTTTTGCAACCTCAATAAAAAATCCGAAACACTTTATGAACAAACCGAAAACTTTATTACCTTTTTCGGCTTTTTTCTTTTAGATGTGGATTTTATTTTGAAGCTGTGATAAACTATCTACTTGTATTAAAGATATTTTCGAATCGAAAGGAGCCGCACAAATGACGGTCAAAGATAAGGTTCAGCGAGCAGCAGCCGCAGCGGTTCTGTCCCGCCTGATAAAATATGTCAGAAAGGACCCCGACACAAATCTTGTTAAGCTTGTTGACAGATCCGAGCGATTTGTCGGCAACATCTTCCCCGCGAAGAACTTCGACAGCTTCCGCGAGGGCGCGAAGGATCCCGAGAATGTCTGGCGTCAGCTGGCACTCAAGCTTATAGACGAGATCGACGACAATATTCTGATGAACATGATGCTTGCTCTCGGACTGGGCGCGGGAGTCAACGGCACAAAGACCGTTCGCGCAAACCGCGAAAAATATCACTGCAATATTCCGTGGGTCATTCTTCTCGACCCGACCAGCGCGTGCAACCGCAAGTGCAAGGGCTGCTGGAGCGCGGAATACGGTCACAAGCAGAGTCTCACTTTTGATGAGCTCAACAGCGTTGTCAACCAGGGCGTCGCAATGGGCACCCATTTCTATATGTTCACCGGCGGTGAGCCGCTTCTGAGGAAGAAAGACCTCATCAAGCTCTGCGAGCTTCATCCGGACTGCGCGTTCCTCTCCTATACGAACGCCGACCTCGTTGACGAGGAGTTCTGCGAAGAGATGAAGCGAGTCGGCAACATCTCGCTCGCCATCAGCATCGAGGGCACGAAGGACAGCAACGACGCAAGACGTGGCGAGGGCAGCTACGACCATGTCATGAAGGCAATGGATCTGCTCAAGAGCAAGGGCTGCCTGTTCGGCATCTCCGTGTGCTACACCCGCGCGAATGTCGACGCAGTCACCTCGGATGAGTTCGTCGACCTGATGATCTCCAAGGGAGTTCGCTTCGCCTGGTACTTCAACTATATGCCCGTCGGCTCTGCCGCGGTCGAGGAGCTTATCCCCACCCCCGAGCAGCGCACGCATATGTACCGCTGGCTGCGCAAAATGCGCAACAGCAAGACCGGAAAGCCCATGTTCGTCATCGACTTCCAGAACGACGCGGAATATGTCGGCGGATGCATCGCGGGCGGCAGAAACTATTTCCACATCAACTCCGCAGGCGATATCGAGCCCTGCGTGTTCATACACTACTCGGACTCCAACATCCGCGAACAGACACTCATCGAGGCGCTCAAGCGTCCTCTCTTCCAGGCTTATTGGCACGGTCAGCCGTTCAACAACAACCATCTGCGCCCGTGTCCGATGCTTGAAAACCCGCAGTGCCTGAGAAAGATGGTCAAGGAGACGGGAGCCAAGTCCACCGACCTGCTCGCGCCCGAGGATGTTGACACCCTCTGCTCGCGCTGTGACAAGTTCGCCGCCGAGTGGGCACCCGTAGCTCAGGAACTCTGGGATTCCACAAAGCATCCGCATCCCAAGACTCAGTACTACAGAGATACTCCCGAGGGAAAAGCGGAGCAGCACGAACAGAAATAAAAAATTAAATAGCTAGGGGTGCCGTTCTTGTTTTGGGGCGGCTGAGATGATACCCTCTGACCTGATCCGGATAATGCCGGCGTAGGAAGGATAATAGACAGCCTCGTTGCTGTATATTATATAAACTGACAGCGTCTGTGCATACCGCATGGACGCTGAATTTATTTTTTGGAGGAAAACTTATGTCAACAACCAAGAAAAGCAACACAAAAGTTCTTGTTGAATGCGCGCTGCTTATCGCTATCGCAACCGTGCTCAATGTCGTGTGCAGCTTCATCCCGTTCCTGAATCTCCCGTTCGGCGGCGGATTCACCATTTGCAGTATGCTGCCGATCGTTCTCGCCGCTTACCGCAACGGCACGAAGTGGGGTCTGCTCACCGGTTTTGTCTACGCAGTCGTCCAGATGCTCCTCGGCTTCAAGACTGTCTCGGCGTTCTTCATGCCCAGCTCCGACAGCTACATGGTTCTCTGGAAAGCCATCTGCGTCTGCCTCATCGACTACATAATCGCCTACACCGTTCTCGGCTTCGGCGGCATCTTCAGAAACAAGATAAAGAATCCGTCCGCATCTCTGTGCGTCGGATCGATAGTCGCTCTTTCGCTGCGCTATCTCGCCCACATCATCTCCGGCTACATCTTCTTCGGCACATGGGCTGAGTGGTTCTTCTCGCAGGACGGCTTCGCCCTCGGCGCAAAGATTCTTGAGAAGTTCAGCGGTCAGGGTCTGGCGTTCATCTATTCCGTTATCTACAACGGCCTCTATATGATTCCCGAGATCATCATCACCGCAATAGTCGCGCTGATAATCGGCCGCGTTCCGCAGATCACCGGCAAGAAGAGCGCAAAATAAAATATATTTATAAGACAGCAAACAGCCGCAGCAGTAAAAACTGTTGCGGCTGATTTTTATTAAGATAATAAGTCTATTTACTCCGTCTCCCTGAACGGCAGATATTCGATAAATTTTTGAACGGCGGGAGTCAGATTTTTTCTGTTTTTCATTGCAAGCCCGATTGAGCGGTAATACGGCTCTTCCAGCGGGCGTATTTCGATTTTGTACGGGACGCGTTTTAATATCAGATCGGGCAGAATGCTTATTCCCATTCCCTTTTCCACCATCGCCATAATGGCGAAATCCTCCCAGGTCGTGAATCGGATATCCGGGTGAACATGATATAAACCCAGCAAATCGGAAACTTCCGTCTTGCCCCCGTGTTCGAGCAGCAAAAACGGCTGATTATTAAACTCGGCTATCGGTATGTATCTTTCTGAGCGAGGGGATGCCCGGCAGGCAGAATGGCTTTGTATTCATCCTGTTTTAAATGTATCACATCGAAGTCTGCCGAGGTCGGGAGCCGCAGGAATCCGCAGTCCGCGCGTCCCTCGTCGATCCAGCGTTCCACTTCGTCGTAGTCGCCCAAGAGCATCTCATATTCTATGCCGGGAAAGTCATTTTGCAGCCGCGAAAAGACATTCGGCAGCCAGTTGATAGCGACGCTCGAAAATGTCCCGATGCGAACCGTTCCGGTCTCAAGCCCGCTCATCCGGCAAATCTGACCCTCAAGCTCGCTGTATCCGCTCAGAACTTTGCGGATAAAAGGCATTATATGCTCGCCCGCCGAGGTCAAACGCACTCCGCTTTTGCTCCGTTCGAGCAGAGTCATGCCCCATTCTTTTTCAATGTCGGCAACCATTTTGCTGATTGACGACTGCGCATAATTCAGCTCTTCGGCGGCTTTTGTGAAGCTGCCGTTTTCAACTGTTTTTACAAACGCAAGATATTTGAGCAGTGGATTTTCCATTTTGTATTCATTCCATTCTTCGATATATTCTATCTATAATATTCGCTTTTTATATCATAGCACGGGGCTTATAATATTTCAAGAATACATCGTGGAGATATGAATATGAAAATCAAATCTGCGGACATAGATATGCTTCACGGTCCGCTTACAAAGAAAATATTGCTGTTCACGCTTCCCGATTGCGCTGAGCAGCATACTCCAGCAGCTGTTCAACGCTGCCGACACCGCCGTTGTCGGCTATTTCGGGAACAAAGATGCGCTCGCGGCGGTCGGGACAAACGCGGAAATTATCGCGCTGATAGTTACTGTGTCCCCCGGGCTGTCCGTCGGGGCAAACATACTCGTCGCAAAGCTGATCGGCAAAAACCGTGAAGATGAAATACCGTCCGCATCAAGAACGGCAACGGTGCTGTCGGTTATAATCGGCGTGTTCGGACTCGTCTGCGGACAATTTTCCACCGAACCGCTTTTGCGGCTGATTCAAACGCCGTCAGGTATATTGAAAGACGCCGTGCTGTATCTTAGAATCTATATGCTCGGCTATCCGTTCCTCCTGCTCTACGATTTCGGCTCTGCCATACTCCGCGCCCGCGGGGACAGCCGATATCCGTTCCTGGCGCTTACTTTTTCCGGTGTCGCCAACGTGGGACTCAATCTGTTTTTTGTGATTGCGCTTCGCATGGGAGTCGCGGGAGTTGCAGCTGCTACCGGTATTTCAAATATGCTTTCGGCGATGCTTGTTCTGCTCAGACTGTCAAAAGAAAATAAAAAATACGCAGCGCAAAAGCCGCAGTTTTCGATGCATAACACCGCAGAGATTCTCAAAACCGGCTTGCCATCCGCAATACAGGGCGCGGTGTTTTGTCTGGCAAATATTTTTGTGCAGGCATCGGTCAACAACTTCGGCGAGACGGCGATTGCGGGCAGCACGGTCGCCATGAATTTTGAATATTTTACATACTATGTCATCACCGCTTTCGGCCAGACGGCGACGACCTTCACCGGACAGAATCACGCCGCCGGGCAGAAAGAAAGATGCAAAAAAATTCTGTGGCTCTGCCTTTTGCTCTCGACCGTTTGCAGCTCCGTTCTGATTTTTGCAATAGTCATATTCCGTGACTTTTTCTCAGGGCTGTTCACGCCCGACCGCGCGGTGATAGAGAGCGCCGCGGTGCGAATCATGTGCATTCTGCTGTTCGAGCCGATATGCAATTTATATGAAATCCCGGCGGGAGTACTCCGCGGCAACGGACATGCCCTGTACCCGGCTGCCGACACAGTTATCGGCACCTGCGCGTTCAGAATCATCTGGATACTCACCGTGTTTCGAGCGAACCCCTCGCTTCCAATGCTTTATCATGCGTTCCCGCTCTCCTGGGTCACGACAATTTTGCTTGTCAACGCTTGGTTTTTGGCGGCAAAATGTGTTGAAAAGGTCAAGTCTCACTCCTTGCCGCCGCACAGATAAAAATATAAAAACATCCGCAGCAAATCTATCTGCTGCGGATATCAGTTTTCTTATACACACATGTTTGGGGCAGATTTTTTATATTTATTCTTTTCCTGCTTTTCTTTCCTCTTCCTCATATGTTGTAACAATCGCCTGGGATATCGCCACCATGGTGCGCCTGACTCTGCGTGCCATCTCCTCCGGCGGCTCCGGGTCGGAGCTGTTGAGCCAGCGGATGAGTGCAGAGACCGTGCCGTCGGCGAGGAATGTCACGAGAAATTCCGTGTCCTCTTCGCTGTCAAACAGATTGCCGACAAGCTCTTTGAGTACCGGGTGTATCTGCATTCGGAAATAATCTCTGAACGAGTTCTGCCCGGTTATCTGAAGCGCGTTGCGATAAAACTCGCGGTCGGAATAAAAATATTCGCATATTTCTTCAAAGTTCGCAATATGATCCTGCTGATTGAGTATCTCGCTGAACTCCGTGCCAAATATCCAGTTGACGAGATCGTATTTGTCGCAGAAATGATAATAAAAACTTTTGCGGTTCATCCCGCATTTTTCGCATATGTCCCCGACGCTTATTTTCGTCAGCAGCTGGGCTTTCATCAGTTCCTTGAGTGACGAAGCGAGCGCCCTTTTCGTTATGAGCGAATCCGGCATTTTCCCTCTTTCCTCCCTTTATTTTCCCTTTATGTTATATTATATCATAAAATTCGCTGTGTTTCAACCCCTGCGATTTTCGCGCCGCCTATCACTTCATTGCCGATATAAAACGCCGCAAACTGTCCCGGAGTGACCGACCTCTGCGCCTCAAAAAATGTGACGCGCGCCGTGTTTTCGGAATCAAATTCAACATGCGCCGGCGCCGCGGGCGCTCTGAATCTTATCTTGACATCGCAGTCGAAGCTGCCGCTCATCTGCGCGCTTATCGCGTTTATGCCCTCGACCGTAAATTCCTTTGCATACTGCGCGCCGTTCTCGCCGAGGATAACCGCGTTTTGCTCCGGCACGATGCGCGTGACGAACATCGGGCGTCCGAACGCCCCGAGTCCCTTGCGCTGGCCGACGGTGTAGTTCATTATGCCCTTATGTCTGCCGATAACATTGCCCTGCGTGTCGAGAAAATTGCCCTCGCCCATGTCCTTGAATCCGTGTGAGCGGATGAACGAAGAATAGTCATTGTCGGGGATAAAGCAGACCTCCTGGCTGTCCTTTTTCTGCGCGACCGGCAGAGAAAATTTCTCCGCAAGGGCGCGGATAGTGCTTTTCTCCATCCCGTCTATCGGGAACATCGCGTGGGCGAGCTGAAATTCAGAGAGCATGCAGAGAAAATAGCTCTGATCTTTCGCGCTGTCCGAGCGCAGGAGCTTTGTGTGTTCGCCGCTCTTGTCGAGCGAGGCATAGTGCCCGGTCGCTACATAATCGCCGCCGTTTTCGAGGGCAAACTTGAGCATCGCGCCGAACTTTATCTCTCTGTTGCAGACGACGCAGGGGTTCGGAGTCGCTCCGCGCAGATATTCGGCGGCAAAATAGTCCATGACTTTTTCTTTGAACTCGCCGTGCAGGTCGAGCACGCAATGCTCTATTCTCAAGAGCCTTCGCCACATTTTTTGCGTCCTCAATGTCGCCGATCAGCACCGTCGCCGGGCTTCAGGCGCAGGGTAACGCCCACGATATCATACCCGCGCTCTTTGAGCAGAGCCGCGGCAACGGAGCTGTCAACTCCGCCGCTCATGCCTATAAATACGCGCTCCAAGCATTCGCCCCCTTTCGATTCTTTGTAGATTATACCATATCCCGCCCGACTATGCAAAGCAACTTGAATTTTACATCCCGAAATCATTTCGTTTTTCTGCGGAATATTTTTGTATATTTTTTGTTATGGTGCTTTTTAGGTGTTATTTTTCGGTTAGCGCACGATTACCGAAAAATAAAATCTCGAAATCCGCTTGCAGAAAGCGGCAAAAAAGAGTATAATAAAAGATATATTGAGGGATTATGCGCTTTAGATACACGCACAGACCCGTGCGCCGCAATCGTATATACACGGTTCACTTTCGTTGACAATGCGGCTTTGGTCATTGCCGGGTCTTATTTCCAAGGGAGGATTTATTTTGTCAGTTGATCTACACTGTCACACGAAGTTATCAAACAGTTCCATGGGTATTGACGATCTTATTATGCTCGCAAAAAAACGCGGCGTCGATACCATTTCTATCACAGACCACGACTGCCAGGCAGGTTCCGTCCGTGGCAGGATCATCGCCGCAAGACGCGGAGTGACCGTTGTCCCCGGCGTTGAGCTGTCCGCATCGGATGCTGAAACCGGCCGTCAGGTACATATTCTCGGTTACTTCTGCGACAGTCCGGACAGGCTCGAGGAGCTCTGCCACAAGAACAATGCCGCGCGCAAAAAAGCGGGACAGTATATGATTCTCAAGGCGGCTCAGCGTTATCCTATCTCCGCCGAGCTTGTCATGAAATGCGCCGCCGGCTCGACCGGAATCTTCGAGGAACACATTATGCACGCACTCGTCGAATGCGGCATCACTCAGGATTTTCACGGCGATATATATGACGAACTTTTCAGCCCCGACAGCCCGAAAAATATTATAGTCGAGCCGAAGTTCGTCAGCGTAAAAGAAGTTATAGACGCCATTCACGGCGCGGGAGGCATAGCTGTCCTCGCCCACCCGTATAAATATAACAGCGTGCCCGGGCTTGACCGCTATGTAGAATACGGCATCAACGGCATCGAGGTCTGGTGCCCGTCGAGCAGCGAAGAGCAGCAGAGCGATATGCTCGACTACGCAAGGACTCACAAGCTCCTTGCAATAGGTGGCTCGGACTTCGGCGGAATGTATAACAAAGGCACCGTCAGCGTCGGCGATTTTGCTACGCCCGCCGCCGATTTCAAGGCGCTCAGCGACTACAAGACGATGCTCAAGAAACGCGCCAAATAAGTTAGGAGGGATCGCAATGCGTCCCGAAGAGGATAAGGATATCAAAGTATTCCATCCGTCAAACGAAAAGAAAGAACAGGCTGAGGAATCAGCCGACCTCAGCCAGGATATACTGCACGCAGTGCAGGAACTTGACGCCCAGCGTTCAAACGGCAATCTCCGCCGCGCACGCAAGCTTGGCAGGAGTCTCGCGCAGTTCACGCCCGAAAACGCGGCGAAGCTCGGCGGAATAGACATAAAAGCAAAAGGCGGAGTCGACCCGCAGGAGCTGCCGTCAAATGTGCTCTATCAGGCGCGCGTGCTCATGCTGTTCACCGCGCAGCTGACTCTCCATCGCCTGCTGCCGCCGGTCATCTCGAACGAGGCGGTAAACGCCATGTACGACGATCTGAGCGAAGGTTTCTATGACAATGTCATGGAAGGCGCTTCGTTTTCGATATATTATCTCGCCGTCAGAAAGGCGTTCAACATCAGCGCAAATATCGGAAAGGGCTTCGCGATGCTCTGCGGAGACGAGGATTCCGACGAATACGCAAAAATCGGAACGCTGGTCTACACTCTGTCGGATGAATATGTCACCAAACGGGTCAACGAAGCGGGATTTCGGGATTTGAAAAATTAAGCTAAAGCAAAAGCCGAACGGATTTTTTCTCCGTCCGGCTTCATTTTATTATATCATTTCGGCTTCTTTTCCGAGATATTTGCAGTATTCCTGCGCCGTCATGAGCTTAGCCACCCGCTCGGCGTCGCCGAACTCGGCGAGCCATGAACCGTATGGGTCGCTGTTTATGCTCTGCGGGTCGTCGAGCAAACCGTCGTTTATTCTCAGCACAGTCCCGCTTATCGGCGCGGAGATATCCCAAACGCCCTTGAACGCCTCGGCGTCGCCGATGACCTCGCCGGACTGATAATATTCGCCCTCGTCGCAGAGATTCAGAAAAGATATCTTTCCGCGCTTTTGCGGCACGAAGTCGGATATTCCGACTCGCGCTGTGCCGTCGGGCATAAAATCGACCCACTCATGCGAAGCGGTGTAAAATAACCCGCGCTTTACTTTCATATGCCGAAATATTCCTTCGCGTTGTTGAACGAGATGTCGCAGACTATCTTTTTGAGCGTGTCCATATCCGCGGGATAGAGTCCGCGCTCGACCATGCTGCCGATAAGGTCGCAAAGTATGCGGCGGAAATATTCGTGGCGCGGATAGGACAGGAACGAACGCGAATCCGTCACCATGCCGACGAACTTCGAGAGCACGCCGGTGTTCGCGAGTGCTTTCATCTGCTCGCGCATGCCGTCGATATTGTCGTTGAACCACCACGCCGAGCCGAACTGAATTTTCGACGCCGCCTGCGAATTCTGGAAGTTGCCGAGCATCGCGCCGAGAACATAGTTGTCCTTGGGGTTGAGCGTGAAGAGTATGGTCTTGGGCAGAAGGTCTTCAACATCGAGGGAGTCGAGCAGGCGCGACAGATTGTCCGCAACCTCGTGGTCGGCTATCGAGTCAAAGCCGCTGTCCGGGCCGAGGGCTTTGAACATGCGCGAATTGTTGTTGCGCGTTGCGCCGATGTGTATCTCCATGCCCCAGCCGCGGCGCGCGTATTCCTTTGCAAAGAAGCGCATAAGCTCGGTCTTGTATTCATCAACTTCACATTCGCTCAGTGCCTCGCCGCCGAGAGCCTTTTTGAACACTCTGTCGAGCTCCGCCGCGTCTGCGCGCTTATAGGGCACGCGGGTGAACGCGTGGTCGCTCGCGCGGCAACCCATCTTTTCAAACAGATCGATTCGGCTCAGGAGCACTTCTTTTAGCTTTTCATAGCTGTCAACTTTCTCGCCCGAGGTCTTTTCGAGAGCCTTCACCCAGTCGCGGTAGCCTGGCAGCTCGATACCGAGTGCCTTGTCGGGTCTGAATGCCGGGATAACGCGGCATTTGAAGCTCTTGTCCTCGGCGATGAGTTTGTGATATTCGAGACTGTCCGCCGCGTCGTCGGTCGTGCAGAGGCACACGACGTTCGAGCTTTCGATAAGCTCACGCGGGGTGAATCCGCCCGCCGCTATCTTCGCGTTCGCGCGGTTCCAGATATCCTCCGCCGTCTTTTCGCTCAGCGGCTCATATATGGCAAAATATCTCTGAAGCTCGAGGTGAGTCCAATGATAGAGCGGGTTGCCGAGAAGATACGGCATTATCTTCGCCCACGCCATGAATTTTTCGCGCGGGGAGGCGTCGCCCGTGATGTACTTCTCTTCAACGCCGCAGGAACGCATTGCGCGCCACTTGTAGTGATCGCCCGCGAGCCAGAGCCATGCTATGTCCTCGGGAGCGCGATTTTCGTATATTTCCTTGGGCGACAGGTGACAGTGCCAGTCGAATATCGGCATCTCGTCAGCCGCGGCAAAAAGCTCGCGCGCGGTGTCGCTCTCAAGCAGAAAATCCTTGTCCATAAAAGTTTTCATTCGTATCTCCTCCCGATTTCTCGTTGATATTATTATAACCTCCGCCGCCGATATAAGCAATAGTGCGCGTTGACAAAAAGATTAATTTTCTGTAATATAAGAGCGGATAAATTTGTTTTCAAGAGGTGCTCGCTTTGAGAAAATTCAAGATAACAAACCCTTATGCCGGCGTTGACTGGGACAGCTGGCATCATTACAAAACCAATCTGCACACGCACTCGACCGCGAGCGACGCGCAGGTCGATTTTTCGGACATGATAAAGGCATATTACGACGCGGGCTTTGATATTCTCGCCATGACGGACCACGGAGTCGTGAACCACGGCTGGAATCAAAAGCCTCGCCGCATCCCCGTGCTCTCCGTCAGCTCTATTATGAAAAAACCGACATGGCTCAGCGACGAGGAATACGGCGCGATACTCGACGGCACATACAAAAACCGCGGGCGCGGCATGACCGATCTCAGATACGGAATCGAGATAAACACCGCCGTATTCACAAAAGCCCATGTCAACGGCTTTTTCACCGAATACGGTCAGGGGCTCGTCGGGCATGAAAACGATTTCGAAGGACCGGTCAAGGGCGTCGCCGAGAGCGGCGGACTCTCCGTCATAAACCACCCCGGCGACTGGCTCGAATCCTATGTCGATGTGAATCACGCGCACGAAAAGAAGAATGTCGAACTGTTCGCCGATATATTAAAAAAATATCCGTCGTGCCTCGGGATCGAGGTGTTCAACCGCATCGACACCGTCACCTGCGCCGACCGCATACTCTGGGACGAACTGCTTTCGGCGGTTATACCGAGCGGCAGAAATGTCTGGGGCTTCGCGAACAGCGACGCCCATGTGCTCTCCGACATTGACACGAGCTTCATGGATTTTGTTCTGCCGGACAGGACGGAGCAGACCGTCCGCCGCGGCATGGAGAATGGCACATTCTTCTCTGTCGGCAGGCGCGCGGTATACGAGCTCGGCAAAGACTTTGTCGGCGAGGGCGAATATCCGACCGTCACGCGCATAACCGTGGATGAAAATGAGCAGAGCATAAGCATCGAGGGCAAAAATTATAACCGCGTGCAGTGGATATCAAACGGAAAAACAATCGCTGAGGGCGAAAAAATCGTTCTCATTGCCGCGTCGCAGAACATCGGCTGCTATGTCCGCGTTCAGCTGCTCGGAAAAGGTGGCATATGTTTAACTCAGGCGTTCGTGCTCGACGACGGCAATATGCATGAAGTGACTCTGCGCAATATCACGCCGCAGCAGCGCAAGATAGAGCGCGCCGAAGATAAATTCAAGAGCACCAGATTCTATGTTCTCGGTCAGGAGATATCCCGCGAAACAGCATACAGAAAACGCTGCAGGCAAGAGAAGAAGAAATGAAAAAATCATCGAAAAAGGGTCTTAAAATCGCCGCGATAACCGTCGGATGCATAGCGCTGGCGGTCGCCGCCGGGTTCGGTACATACAGAATAAAGAACCGCGTCGACTCGAAAAAATATAATCTTATCACGCTCGACACCTCGTCGCTTCCCGCGCCGCAGGAGCCGGTGCGCGACGATTTTGTTCAGCTCAAAAATGTCAGGATGCACTATGTCGTTTACGGCAGAGGCGAGCAGCCGCTTGTCTTAATCCACGGAAACGGCGGCAGCGCGAAGTCGCTCGCCGAGGCGGCAAGCTATCTCGCCAATGACTACACGGTCTATGTAATTGAAAGTCGCTGCCACGGACAGAGCAGCGACCCGGGCACGATAGACTATGAATCCATGGCGGACGACACCGCGCAGTTCATCGCCGCGATGAAGCTCAGAGAGCCGTATATCATGGGACACAGCGACGGCGGCATAATTGCGCTGACGCTCGCCGCGAGATACCCGGATATCCCGGGCGCGATAATATCCTGCGGCGCGAACACAAGCCCCAAGACGATGAAGCCGTATTTTATCATCGGCGTGAAATTCAACAATATGTTCCGCCACGATAAGCTCAATGATATGATGCTCACCCTGCCGGATATCACCGCCGAAATGCTCGGCGAAATAACCGTGCCGACATATATTGTCGCGGGCGAGCATGATATCATGCGGCTCTCCGACACGGCGTATATGTACAGGAAGATCCCCAACAGCCGCATCGCGATAATCAAGGGCGCGGGGCACTCGACATATATGTCGCACGACGGCAAGCAGGCTTATGTGCTCGCCAAAGGATTTTTTGACACACTCTGATATATAAATTTAACAGCCGCCGATTCGGTTTTTTACGCTGAATACGTCGGCTGTTTTTATTTTGCGGCTGTCCGTTTTCACCCTTTCGGCATATTATACTATGGGGTCGTTCCCCACGAAATCCAAAACAAGCGCGGATATGCCGAAGGTGACAGATTTCTG
Organism: Ruminococcaceae bacterium UBA6392; assembly: GCA_002438685.1. Taxonomy (GTDB): domain Bacteria; phylum Bacillota; class Clostridia; order Oscillospirales; family Acutalibacteraceae; genus CAG-177. The sequence goes on from DJQG01000046.1 coordinate 18,533, forward strand.
TCCGCAGGGGAGCCGCGGCTGTACGTCCGCGCATAAGAATAGAGGCTCCCCAAAGCGGGGAGCCTCATCGGAATTTTATCT
>DJQG01000046.1:18744-19388 GCA_002438685.1 Ruminococcaceae bacterium UBA6392
GTCTGCTTTCCCTCCTCGTCCATGTCGGCTTCGCCCTTTTCGCGCCCGTGTATCGAGTTCCAATACTGGCTCGAAGCTATCGGCATATTGGATATAGTGAAATACTTATTCAGCTCGTCAAATGTCGCGGAACATCCGCCGCGCCTTGCGCAAACCACGCTCGCGCCGACCTTCATGGTCTTGTCAAAAGGCGTGCTGTAAAAAAGCCTGTCGAGGACGGCTATCAGCGTCGCGTTGGCAGAGGCATAGTAGACGGGGCTTGCCACAACGAGACCGTCCGCCTCGCGGAATTTCGGCGCAAGCTCATTGACTATATCGTCGAAGACGCATTTCCCGAGCTCACCGCACCGTCTGCAGGCTATGCAGCCTCTGACATCTTTATTGCCGACCTGCACCGTCTCGGTCTCAATGCCCTGCGCTACAAAAATCTTTTCCATTTCTTTTATGGCGATCGAAGTGTTGCCGTTTATCCTCGGGCTGCCGTTGATAATGAGAACTTTCATTTTTCATACCTCTTTCTCATATATATTAAAAATTTTACTGATTTCCCGCTTTGATTATACCACATCCCGCCGCATTTTCAACGCGAAAAATCCCCCTGCTTTAATCGACAGAGGGCAAATCAAAAAAATCATTTCTTTCGC
>DJQG01000046.1:19511-26158 GCA_002438685.1 Ruminococcaceae bacterium UBA6392
GCGCAGAGTGCAATAAACAGCCAGTGAAGCGCCGCTCTTCTCGCAATTTTTCTTCGCGCGAGCTGCAGGTTTATCACCTCGAGCTTTTCGCATATCGCTTTCAATTCGTCTGCTTCCTTCTTTGCGACATTCTCGCCGAGCAGTGTGCTCACGGGAGTTTCGAGCGCGTCAGACAAAGATATGAGCATATCCGAATCGGGGACGGACAGCCCCTGTTCCCATTTGGACACGGTCTGCCGCACGACGTTCAGCTTGACTGCGAGCTCCTCCTGCGAGAGTCCTTTTGATTTTCTGATGGTTTTTATGTTTTCATTTAGCATCGGTATAACCGCCTTTCTGTCAGTCGTTACCGACATTGTATCCCCGACTGCCCGTTGCCGCAAGCAACACAGATTAACATATAACTTTTCCCTGATAATTCAAAGCACCCGAGGGTATCCTCGGGCGCTCATCTTATTCCATATTGTCTATATAGCTGCAAGCCGCGAGTGCCGCTACGGAGCCGTCCGCCGCCGCTGTGGTCAGCTGGCGCACTTCCTTTGTGCGGCAGTCGCCCGCAGTAAAGATACCGGGGGTCTTTGTTCTGCAGCTCTCGTCCGCGATGATATAGCCGTAGTCATCGAGGTCTGCAACATCCTTGAAGCTCTCGTTGTTCGGCATCTGACCGACCGCAATAAAAACGCCGTCCATCGGAATGGAATGGGGTTCCTCATCGCCTGTCGCTATTTTTATGCCGTCGAGCTCATCGCTGCCGATGAGCTTGACTACCTTCGTGTTCATGAGAACCTTTATGTTATCTTTCTCGCCGAGCTTCTTGACAAGAGCCTTTTCGCCCCTGAACTCATCGCGTCTGTGAATAAGCGTGACGCTCTTGCAATAAGACGCGAGGAAGAGCGCGGACTGGAGAGCGCTGTCTCCTCCGCCGACAACGGCGACATTCTTTCCCTTATAAAAAGCTCCGTCGCACACCGCGCAGTAGGATACTCCCCTGCCCGCGAGGTCGTTTTCGCCGTCCGCTCCGAGCGGTCTGTGGCGCGCTCCGGTGGCGATTATAACGCACTTGCACTGATAGCTGTTCGAATCGGTTATGACGGTCTTTATCTTTCCGTCGACTATTTTTATGACCTTCTCAAGCTCAACATCCGCGCCGAGCTCCATCGCCTGCGAGACGAGGTTATCCGCAAATTCGCTGCCGCTTATCTGCGATATTCCCGGATAATTTTCAACTCTCGGCGAAGAGGTTATCTGACCGCCGAAAGACTCGCCCTCGGTCACGAGCACGGTTTTTCCCGCTCTGAGCGCATAGATTGCCGCCGTGAGTCCGGCTGTGCCGGCGCCGACGATAACGATATCAAATTGCTGCATTTCTTTTCCCTCTGAATATGGCAAAATTTTTCTTTAATGCGCCGAAAACCGGGTGAAGCCGCGCTCCACCCGATCTTCCGCTTTTATCAGTGCATCAGCACTGCTCAATGAACTTTTTGATGTTTGAAAGATTGACGAAGCTCTCGTATCCGTCGCCGTCGGTGACGATAAGAGTCGGAGCCTGTCTGATGCCGTATTTCATCGTCAGATCCTCCTGAGCCTCTGCGTCGATCTTCTCGTAGCCGATATTCGCCTTGTCAAGCAGCGTATAGGCTATCTTGCAGTTGGGGCAAGTCTTTGTGGTGAAGAGCATGACCCTTGAGCCGTTTGATGCCTTGGGATCCTCCTCGTACTTGCCGTCCTCCACGGTGTGGCTGACGGTGCGCTCATTCTTGAGATGAGACGCGCCGAGGTTATAGACGGTTCTGTCCTTGAACTCCTGCGCCTTGCCGTCGTTCCAGTTCTGGACGGGGCGATAGTAACCGGTGATACGGCTGTAGACCTCGGTCTGACCGCCGCACTCGGGGCAAGTAAAGTGCTCGCCCGCGATGTAACCGTGATCTTTGCACACGGAGTAGGTCGGGGAGATCGTGTAATAGGGCAGCTTGTAGTTCTCGGCTATCTTGCGCACGAGAGAAGCCGTCGAGGTCCAGTCGGGCATCTTCTCGCCGAGGAAGGCGTGGAAGACGGTGCCGGAGGTGTATCTCGTCTGAAGATCATCCTGAATGTCGAGCGCCTCAAAGATATCCTCCGAGAACGAAACAGGAAGATGCGAGCTGTTGGTGTAATAGGGAGTGCCGCCGTCCTTCGCTGCGGTGATGATATCCGGGAACTGAGCGACATCGTGCTTTGCGAAGCGATAAGTGGTGGACTCTGCGGGAGTTGCCTCGAGGTTGTAGAGATCGCCGTACTCCTCCTGATAGTCGGAGAGGCGCTCGCGCATATGGTCGAGGACTTCCTTGGTGAACTGCTGAGTCTTCTCGTGGGTCATGTCCGCTCTGAGCCACTTGGCGTTGAGACCGACCTCGTTCATGCCGATAAGGCCGATGGTCGAGAAGTGGTTCTCGAAAGTGCCGAGGTAGCGTCTGGTGTAGGGATAGAGACCCTCGTTGAGCAGCTTCGTGATAACTGTACGCTTGACGCTGAGCGAACGGGCGGAGATATCCATAAGCTTGTCGAGTCTGCGGTAGAAGTCCGCCTCGTCCTCTGCAAGATATGCGATTCTCGGCATGTTTATCGTAACAACGCCTATAGAACCGGTGCTCTCACCGCTGCCGAAGAAGCCGCCGGACTTCTTGCGAAGCTCGCGCAGGTCGAGGCGCAGTCTGCAACACATGGAGCGTATATCGCTCGGCTCCATATCGCTGTTGATGTAGTTCGAGAAATAAGGAGTGCCGTACTTTGCGGTCATCTCGAAGAGAAGTCTGTTGTTCTCGGTGTCTGACCAGTCAAAGTCGCGGGTTATGGAATAGGTCGGGATGGGATACTGGAAGCCGCGTCCGTTGGCGTCGCCCTCGATCATGGTCTCGATGAACGCCTTGTTGACCATATCCATCTCTTTCTTGCAGTCCTTGTACTTGAAGGGCATCTCCTTGCCGCCGACAATGGCGTTGAGCTCTGCAAGGTCATTGGGAACGGTCCAGTCAAGGGTTATGTTCGAGAACGGAGCCTGAGTGCCCCAACGGCTGGGGGTGTTGACGCCGAAGATGAACGACTCGATGCACTTCTTGACCTCGCGGTAAGAGAGGTTGTCCGCCTTGACGAACGGAGCGAGATAGGTATCGAACGAGGAGAACGCCTGAGCACCCGCCCACTCGTTCTGCATGATGCCGAGGAAGTTGACCATCTGATTGCAGAGGGTCGCAAGGTGGCTTGCGGGAGAAGAGGTTATCTTTCCGGGAACGCCGCCGAGACCTTCCTGAATGAGCTGCTTCAAAGACCAGCCCGCGCAGTAACCGGTGAGCATGGAGAGGTCATGAAGATGAATATCGCCGTTTCTGTGGGCGTTTGCTATCTCTTCGTCATAGACCTCGGAGAGCCAGTAGTTCGCGGTGATCGCGCCGGAGTTGCTGAGGATCAGTCCGCCGACGGAATATGTGACGGTCGAATTCTCTTTAACGCGCCAGTCGGAAACCTTGACGTAGCTGTCAACCAGCTCCTTGTAGTCGAGGATGGTCGACTTCATGTTTCTGACCTTTTCGCGCTGCTTTCTGTAGAGGATATAAGCCTTTGCGACATCGGCGTAGCCAGCCTGGCTGAGCACCGACTCGACGCTGTCCTGAATGTCCTCAACGGCGATAAGTCCGTCCTTGATCTTGCCCTCGAAGTCCGAAGTGACCTTGAGTGCGAGCAGGTCGATGACCGTCGGATGAGTTTCCTTGTTGAGCGCGTCGAAAGCCTTTGATATAGCCGAAGATATCTTTGCTATATCAAAATCGGCGACTGCACCGTCTCTTTTGATAACCTTGTACATCATCATGCCTCCATTTTCTTTCCTTTTTCCAAATATACGCTTCATTTGCGGTGTCTGCCTACAATTATAGATGCAACCATGGCAAATGTCAACAGCAAAATACAAGATATTGTGTAGAATTTATTTTTCTACCCCAAGATGTTCCGGATTTCAGTGTCCGTTATATTCCCCTTATCTCGACATTCGGAACATTTTTGCGGACTATATCCGCGAAAGAGCGCAGTGTTTCGCGGCTGTGCGAGCCGAGACCCTTCTGCAAAACGAACTCGGAATCGGTGAAGTTCTGAAGAAAATATTTCTCGTCGCCCTTGAGCCACTCGCCTATTTTCTCGAAGTCCTCCGCGCTGTGCAGCTCGCGCACAACGGTCGTGCGGAACTCAAAATCGGTCTTTCCGCCCATGAGCAGGCGCACGCTCTCATATATCGGCTCCATGTAGAACTTTTCGAGTCCGACCGTCTCGGCGTATTTTTCGGGCGAATTTTTGATATCCATCGCCACATAGTCAACGAGCCCCGCGTCTATAAGCGACTGCATCTTGTCGGGGAAAGTGCCGTTGGTGTCGAGCTTGACTAAATAGCCCATATCTTTTATGCGCTTTGCGAACTCATCGACATTTTTATTAACGAGCGGCTCGCCGCCTGTTATGCACACGCCGTCGAGCATGCCCTGGCGTTTTTTAAGAAACGCAAAAAATTCTTCCTCCGGGATCTCATATTCGTCCCCGCCGGGGAGAATCAGCTCCGAATTCTGGCAGAACGGGCAGCGGAAGTTGCATCCGCCGAGAAACACAGTGCAGCCCATCTTGCCGGGAAAATCGAGCAATGTAAGTTTTTGCAGACCTCTGACGCGCATACCGATACCCCTTTTCAAGCCGTAAAAATCGAGACGGAGAAAATCGGTCTTTCCGTCCCGGCAAAATCTATTATATACCACGAAAGCTCTCTTGTCACCAAAAACATCTTGAAAAATTGCACAAAGATTACCACAAAATAATGTGCATATTATCGCCGCGATACATATATGTTGCATTTTCCGCGAAAATTTGATACACTCATAGTATAATACAATCCCAATATATATGTATAATTGCGGAGGTGTCTTAATTGGCTGGAAAAAGACCTGTTGCGGCGATACTCTATGACTTCGACCGCACGCTTTGCACAAAGGATATGCAGGAATATCAGTTCATTCCGAGCGTCGGCATGGAACCCGCAGATTTCTGGGGGCTCGCCAACAGCTACGCCGAGGAAGAGCATATGGACAAAATCCTGTCCTATATGTACATCATGATAAAAAAATCGCAGGAGTGCGGGATTCCGCTGACGCGCAAGAGCGTCATGGAGTGCGGACGCGCGATAGAGCTGTATAAAGGTCTGCCCGGCTGGTTCGACCGCCTCAACCGCTTTGGCAGCGAAAACGGCGTGACCGTCGAGCACTATGTCCTCTCTTCGGGGCTCAAAGAGATAATCGAGGGGTCCGAAATAGGCAAATGCTTCAAAGAAATTTTCGCCTGCGAGTTCCTTTACGGCGAAAACGGCGAAGCCGTCTGGCCCAAGACCGCCGTCAACTATACTTCAAAGACCCAGTTTGTCTACCGCATAAACAAAGGCGTGCTCGATGTGTCTAACGATAAAGATCTCAACCGTTCTACACCTGACAACAAGCGCCGCGTGCCGTTTTCCAATATGCTCTATATCGGCGACGGGCTCTCCGATGTCCCCTGCATGAAGATGGTCAAGGCATACGGCGGATATTCAATAGCCGTCCACAACAACGAACCGCGCCAGCTCGAGGGAGTGAGCGACCTGCTCTATCACAACCGCGTTGACTTTGCCTTCGCGGCGGACTATTCCGAAAACAGCGAGCTTGACATAACCGTCAAGGATATCATCCGCAGAATAGCCATAGACAGCACCCTGCGCGACGAGCACAGCAAGCAGAAGCGCCACTCAAAATGCTGCTGCGCGGACATCTGACGGAGGGCAATAGATAATATGTCTGTATTTTTTACCGCTGTGGTGTGCGTATACAACACCGAAAAATATCTTCGCGGGTGCATAGAGTCTATCCTCACGCAGAGCTATGAAAACATTGAACTGCTGCTTGTTGACGACGGCTCGACAGACTCAAGCGGCAGCATCTGCGACGAATACGCAGGAAAGGACAGACGCGTGCGCATCATTCACACGGAGAATCAGGGTCTGCTTCTCGCGCGCAAAACAGCCTTTGAAAACGCCCGCGGGGACTATTTTATATTTTTTGATTCTGATGATACCGTTGACAAAGAAATCTTCGCGGTCATCAACGAGGAGATTCAAAAAAGCCATTGCGATATGGTATTTTTTGACCTCAGCAAATGCTTTTCGGACGGCACTGCCGCGCAGGAAAGGCTTTTTGGCGAAAGAAAGACATTTGACAAAACCAACAAGCGCGAGCTTTGGGAGCTGCTGCTCTCGTCAAGGTTCAATTCCCTTTGCTGCAAATGCATAAGGCGAAGCGCGTTTGTCTATAATTTTGATACGGATTTTTACAGAGGCTACAACCGCGGCGAAGATAAATTTCTCTCGGCGCATATGATAAGCCAGCTCAGCACTTTCAGTTATCTGCCGATATCCCTGTATAACTATAATATTTTCGCATCGCAGATGACAAAAGTCTATTCGTACAACGACCTTCGTCTGACGACCTGCGCAAATGCGGAGATCCGCTCGCTTATACAGGCAGACGGCTGCTTTGACGAGAAAATGGAAGATTTGCTCTGCCGCCTGAGCAGATATATATATCGCAGCTTCCTCTACCCCACCGCGA
>DJQG01000127.1 GCA_002438685.1 Ruminococcaceae bacterium UBA6392
TAAACTATGTTACTCTTGACATAATATCCGCCCCTACCTGCTTTGAGCGAAGCGAAACTTTCGCCTGATAAAACAAAACTGCGCGCCGCAAGAGCGGCGCGCAGCGGCATTGCTTTTTGGTTTTTATCAGTCGTCGTGATCGCAGTCGCAGTTGTCATCGCCGCAGCAGCAATCGTCATCGAAATCGAACTCGAGCAGAGTGCCGCAGTTGGGGCAGTCAATGCTTCCGTCCTCAAGGATGCCGTCGTCGACGCAGATAGTCTCGCCGCAGTTGGGGCACTCGATCTCATAGCAATCGTCGTCGCCGCAGCAGCAGTCGTCATCGTCCTCGTAGACATAGCCCTCGAGATCGGAGAGATCCTCGTCTATCTCGTCAACCTGATCGCTGACAATATCGAGACCCTCTTCGAGATCCGAAACGCTCATAGCCATGTCGTCAAGAAGCTCGATAATAGCCTTAATGACCTTGACTTCGTCCTTCTTTGCGTCGAGGTCGAGACCGTCGACAAGACCTTTGATATAAGCAACTTTCTCAGTAACTGTCATTTTGCTTTCTCCTTTCAAAAACAGCCGTCGGCTTTTGAATTACGGAATTTTATGCTCTGCTCAGATACTCGCCGGTGCGGGTGTCAACAATAACCATCTCGCCCTCTTCAATGAACAGCGGAACCTTGATCTCTGCGCCGGTCTCAAGCACTGCGGGCTTGGTGGCGTTTGTCGCGGTGTCGCCCTTGAAGCCGGGGTCGGTCTGGGTGACTTCGAGAGTAACGCTTGTGGGGGGCTCAACGCCGAAAACATTGCCCTTGTAGGAAAGGATCTTGCAAACGGTGTTCTCCTTGACGAACTTGAAGTTGTCGGAGAGGTCGCTCTTGTTTATCGGGATGAGCTCGTAGCTCTCGGGATCCATGAAATAATAAAGATCGCCGTCGTTATAGGAATACTCCATCTCCTTGCGCTCGATATAAGCGGTGGGGAATTTTTCCGTGGGGTTGAATGTGCGCTCAACGACCGAACCCGCGATAACGTTTCTTATCTTGGTTCTGACGAATGCCGCGCCTTTGCCGGGCTTGACGTGCTGGAACTCTATGATCTGATAGACATCGCCGTCCATCTCAAACGTCACGCCGTTTCTGAAATCGCCTGCTGAAACCATATTGTCTCCTCCGATATTTTAGACTTACACATTTATTTTATACTATTCGGCCGTATATTTCAATACTTTTTTTCATCAGAATGGGCTTTTCTGCGCGCTGAGCTTCAGATGCTCGCCCGCATATATCAGGTCGGGGTCTTTTATTCTGTTTATCCCGACGAGGGTTCTTATCGGAACGCCGGTGCGGCGGGATATATAAAAGAGCGTGTCGCCCGGGCGCACGACATAAAATTCGCCCGACATTCTGGTGCCGGGTATCGCGAGCTTATCCCCCGCGTATATCATTTCGCCGCGTTCGAGCCCGTTTCTGTCCTCGAGTGCGGAGAGCGTGACGCCGAATTTCCCGGCTATCGATATCGGCGTGTCGCCGCACCTGACGGTGTATATCTCCTCGCCGCTGCCGCGCGCGGGCAGGGTTATTCTCAGCCGCTCGCCCGCGAATATCCTGTTGGGGTCAGCTATCCTGTTCTCTCGGGCAATTGCCTCGACTGTCGTGCCGTATTCCCTCGCTATCGCCCAGAGCGTGTCGCCCGCGCGGACATATATAGTGAGCGTCCGTGTTCCCGCGCGGACAGAGGTTCGCTTTTCGCCGTCGATGCGCCTCGAGTCGGAGAGAAATATCCCCTCGGTGAAGATGTTGCGGTCAACGTTGCCATAGATGCCGCCGACTCTGCCCTCGTCCGTATACTGGAAGCCGACCCAATCGCGCCATTTGCCGTTTGCCGACGGCTCGTCTGCGCCGTACTGCGCCGCCCAGAGCGGATATTTTTCGGCGAGCGCACGGCTGAATATATTCCTCGCGTTTGAAAGGTCGCTGTATATCACGGCTTCCCGCTTCGTCAGCGCGGTCAGCTCATCAAGATATGCCTCTGATATCGCGTTTATCTGCGAGACGGAGAGCGAGCCGAAAGATTCAAAATCCATCGCAAGGCGCATATCTGGCTCGCGCCCGGCGGCAAGGGATGCAAAGAACCGCGCCTGCCTGCGCCCCTCCTCGACCGAGCGGGCGGTGACATAGTGATAAAAGCCGATTTTCAGCCCAGCCGCCTTTGCCCGTTCGTAGTTTTCGGCGAAGTATTCGTCGGTATATTCACCTGCGCCGGCGCGGATATACACCGCCTCTATCCCGCTGCGTCTCACCTCTTCGAAATCTATCTCGCCCTGAAATTCACTTATATCTATCCCACGATACTGCCGCCCGCCCGACGGCGGAATCGCCCGCGCCGGGATGAGCGCGGCAAAGACAAGCGCCGCGATGCAGGCGAGAAGCACCGCCGCCGCGCCCGTGAGTCTTCGTTTTATATTCATTTTCCCCTCTCCTCCGTCGTTTCTGCCGATTATCCGGCACTATATTCTATGCCGCAGAGCATAGAAGCGCGACGGAGATTGAAATGGCGGCGGGGATAATATATAATTTGATCAATGAACCCGGAGTTTTTATAAGTGATGATAGGGAGGATATATATTATGAAAATAGGGGAAATGCTTCAGGCGGCTTATGACTTTTGGCGACCCAACAAATACGGGATAAAGCCGTACTTATGCAAGGACGGAAGAGAGCACCCGGTTGCAATTATATGCCCGGGCGGAGCGTATTCGATGGTGTGCTCTTTTGTCGAGGGTATGCCGATAGCAAAGGCTTTGAATAAACGCGGATATCACGCGGTTGTTGCATATTACAGGACAAAGAAAAAAGCCCGCTTCCCAAATCCTCACGAGGATTTGAAACGGGCGATTACAGAGACTTTTTCTCACGCGGAGGATTGGAATCTCGAGACTGACGGCTGGTCTCTTTGGGGCAGCTCGGCAGGCGGACATTTAGCGGCAAGCTTCTGCACTCAGGCGGAGGATAGGTTCAAACCCTCGGCATTGATTCTGAGCTATCCTGTTATTACGCTCGGCGAATTTACTCACGGGGACAGCAAAAGAAATCTGCTGGGCGATAAGCCGGACGAGTCAATAATCAACCGACTTTCCGTTGGAAAGCAAATCGATTCAACCTTTCCGCCGACATTTGTGTGGTACGGGACGGCGGATAATGTTGTTGACCCAATAAACAGTCGGATGCTGGAATCCGCGCTGAAAACGGCAGGTGTGCCGTATGAAGCCGAAGTTTACGATGGTATCGGTCACGGAGTCGGTCTTGCTGCCGGAACCGATGCTTCAAAGTGGTTTGAAGATGCAGTTGATTTCTGGGAAAAGCAAAGAACAGAAAAATAAAATTATTTTTGAATTGAAATGATAAAAAATCCCGCGCAGGCAATTTCAATGAAATGTGCCGCTGCGGGATTTTTATAATTTAAAAATTTATGACCCCGAGGTGCTCAAGGAGTATCTTGACGCCGATGGCCATGAGAATAAGTCCGCCGGCAAGCTCCGCTTTGTTCGTGTATTTCTCGCCGAAAACATGACCTATCTTGACTCCCACGGCGGAGATAATAAATGTCGTCACACCGATAAACGAGGCGGCAGCCCAGATATTGACCTTGAGAAAAGCGAGCGTAATTCCGACTGCGAGCGCGTCGATGCTTGTCGCTATTGCGAGGACGAGCATCTTTGTGAATTTCAGCTCGTCGCGGTCGTTGCCTGCGGCGTCGCGCTCGACGTCTTCTTTTTTGAAGCTCTCGATGAACATCTTGCCGCCGAGAATGAGAAGAAGCACAAAAGCCACCCAGTGGTCGTAGCGCTCGATCTTGTCGGCAAAGCTCGTGCCGAGGAAATAACCGATTATCGGCATAAGAGCCTGGAAGATGCCGAAATACGCGCCGACTGTCGCGCTCTGCCCGAGGCTCGCCTTTTTCAGACATACGCCCTTGCATATCGAGACGGCGAACGCGTCCATTGAAAGACCGACTGCGAGAATGAAAAGTTCAGCTAAACCCATATTGATTCCTCCGTTTTTTCCGGGGCGGGGAACAAAAAAAGACCCATCTGCGCCCTTTGCGCAGATAAGTCTCATCAATTAAAGAGGCGAAAGCCTCCTTATAGCAGGACCAGATATAGATCAGTATGTTGACCCTGCTGCGCCGCAAATCAGCGCCGATTACTCCCCTATCGCTTCGGACAGTATAGCGCATCGCTTTGGTTTTGTCAAGCGTATCCGATTGAATTTTGCCGTTTGTTCTGATATAATCTATCATGGATCAGGATGCCGTGCGGTGTCCGAAGTTATATTTATGCAGAAAGAGGTCTTGCTATGAGCGGACGCTTTGATGAGCTTCGCCGGGAATATCCGCAGTTTGTCTACAGCGGCTATTCCGTCAGCGAACATGAGGACGGGCTACACTTAAGCTTTGATTTTTCTATCCCCGGTCTGTGCGAGTTTCATCCGCAGACGAGGCTCGACGGAAAAAGTCTTGATATATTCAATTCCCCCGTGTCGGACTATGCGAAGAGAATGGTTTTCTTCATTGGTCTTGCGGAGGCGGTCAGCTACTGGAAATGCGCCTGCCCGCCTGTTTTCAGAGTCGAGTGCGGCGAAATGTCCGAGGATGACAAAGCTTTTTTCAAAAATCTCTGGTTCAACGGACTCGGCGAGTTTTTCTACAGAAACGGGATAAAGACGGATATAGACTCTTTTGTGAGCATAAATGCGCCGGAGCCGAAAAATATCCCACAGTGCGAAGATTATGTTTCGTCGGGGATTGAGATGGTTCCCGTCGGCGGCGGCAAGGATTCGGCGGTCACGACCGAGCTTTTGCGCCCGTTCGGCGATAAGCTGAGATTCTTCACCGTCAACGACCAGCCTGCGCGTACTCAGTGCGTTCTCGCAGGCGGCTACAGCGAGGATAAAATAATAAAAATTTACCGCACTATAGACCCCGAACTGCTCAAGCGCAACGCCGAAGGCTTTTTGAACGGACACACGCCGTTTTCGTCGGTCGTGGCGTTTATATCAATGTATGCGGGCTTTATCGAGGGCGCAAATGACGTTATTCTCTCGAACGAGTCGAGCGCTAATGAGTCGAATATCGGCGGAGAGAGCGTCAACCATCAGTATTCAAAGTCGTTCGAGTTCGAGCGCGACTTCGATGAGTTCCGCCGCCGCAATTTCCCGCAAAGCGCGGTTTATTTCAGCCTCCTGCGCCCGTTCTGCGAGCTTCAGATAGCAAAGCAGTTTTCTCAGTATAAGCAGTACCATTCAATATTCCGCAGCTGCAACAGGGGGAGCAAGAAAAACATTTGGTGCTGCGAGTGTCCGAAGTGCCTGTTCGTTGCGATAATGCTCTCGCCGTTTCTCCCGCCCGATGAGCTGAACTCAATATTCGGCTGCGATATGCTCGCGAAAACAGAGCTTGAGACCGACTTCGACGGTCTCTGCGGTTTCACTGGGCTTAAGCCCTTTGAGTGCGTCGGCACGGCGGACGAGGTCGTGCTCGCATTGACGCTGACGGCGGAAAAATATAAAAAATCCGGGCTTGAAATGCCCGCGCTCCTGCGCCGCTTCTGCGAAAAAAACACTGCCCGCGCGGATCACTCCCTGCTCTCGGGCTTCAACGAAGAGAATCTTATCCCGAAAAAATTTGATGAATGTGTAAAGAGGATGTTTGAATATGTATCAGCAGCTGATTAACCATCTGAAAAACAAGCGCATAGTCCTGCTCGGCATGGGGCGCGAGGGTCACTCGACCTATAATTTTATCCGCCGCTATCTGCCCGAGCAGAAGCTCATTATCGCGGACGCAAAGCAGGTCGAGCTCGATAATGACCCGAATGTCGAGTTTGTCTGCGGGGACGGCTACCTCGGCGCGATAGACCGCGCGGATATTGTCATAAAGACCCCCGGCATTCCGCTCATCCATTTCAAGAGACCGCAGGGCGTTGAGATAACCTGCCAGACCGACCTTTTCCTGCGCTTCTCCGGCTTTACCTGCGTCGGCGTGACGGGCACGAAGGGCAAGACGACAACTTCTACTCTCATTTATTCCATGCTCCGCGCCGCCGGAAAAGAGGCGTGCCTGATAGGCAACATGGGCTATCCCGTCTTTGATAATATAGAGGACTGCGCGGGCGAAATAGCCGTTATCGAGATGTCCTCGCATCAGCTGGAGTTCACGACCTGCTCGCCGCATATCGCCGTTTTGACGAATATCTACCCCGAGCACCTCGACCACTACGACAGCTTCGAGTGCTATGTTGGCGCGAAGCTCAATATAGTCCGCAGCCAGAAGAAGGGCGATACATTTATATATAATGCGGATCAGGGGCTCGACGGCTTTTTTGACCTGAGCAAATATCCGGGCGAAGCGGTCGGAGTCAGCGTCCATACGCCGGACGCCGAGAAGTACCGCAACATAAACAGCCATCTTCTGGGCGAGCACAATATCCAGAACTGCATGTTCGCCGCCGAGGCCGCGAGACGGCTCGGTGTTTCGGACGAAGATATCATAAAAGCTCTCAAAAACTACGAGGGCATCGAGCACAGAATGGAATATTTCGCGACGGTCAAGGGCATAAAATTCGTCAACGACTGCATCGCGACCATTCCCCATTCAGTCATGTGCGCCGTCGAGGCTCTCGGCGATGTTGACACGCTGATTTTCGGCGGCATGGATCGCGGGCTCGACTATTCGGCGTTTGAAAAGGCGTTGGAGAAGAGCTGCATAAGAAATCTCATCTGCCTGCCCGATACGGGACACAAGATCGGCATGCACATGGCGCAGAACGGGAGCGAGAAGAAGATAATCATCTCGGAGGACATGGAGGACGCAGTGCGCGCGGCGATGAGCGTAACGCGCCCGGGCTGCACCTGCCTGCTCTCGCCTGCCGCTTCGAGCTACAACAAATACAAGAATTTCGAGGAAAAGGGACGCCATTTCAAGAATATAGTGCGCCGCTATGCCGAGATGGGCGGGGAGAAAGCATGAGAGATTTTCTGAGCGAAGAAAAGGGACTCTGCGCCAAGGTTGAATCCCTCTGCATGACCGACCCCGACTCCGCGCACGCGCTTATCGACAGCGTGATATCGGACTGCGGCGAAGCGAAATCCGACCGCGCGCAGTCCGCATCCGTTTCGCGCGTCTGCTGCCGCTTTCTGATGCACAGAAAGATGAAGAGCCGCCTTGTTGACACGCTCAAGACGGATGGCGGTCTGCAAAAGGCGATTTTCGGCGAGCTCAACACATATAAATACAGCCTCGTTTTCCTGTTCCGCCGGCTTATCCGCCTGAATGAAACGGAGCTGACAAAAGAGCTTCTGACCCTGCTCGAAAACAACCCCTACCGTGACGACAGCGCAAAAGATTACTCCGACCGCTGGTCCCTGCGGTTCATAATCGACGAGGCTCTGCGTGCGCCGGACGATTATCTCGATTTGAGCGAAGAGAATAAGAATGTGATAGACGAAGTTAGAAAAGGATTGCCATGCTGAACTACAGAAAAAAATAGAACCCGCAGATGATAAGCGAATCGCCAAAATAATCCGCGCTATTTGGAAAAGCTTCATCTGGATATCCCGGAACAGCGTATTTTGACCCCCGAGCTGTATCATCTGAAAGCCCTGTTCAGCCCTGTACGGCGCAATGAACCGATTTTATTCCTCAAAAGCTGTGATGGAGATAAATCTGGCTTTGTGTGTAATATTGCAGCTTGTAGGGTGCGGCGACCTCGACGCACCGATGCCGCG
>DJQG01000161.1:0-212 GCA_002438685.1 Ruminococcaceae bacterium UBA6392
CGGCACGGGCCAGCCCCACATCAGGTGTCCCATCGAGACATACATCAGCGGGATGAGCAGCACGACTGAGACTATGAGCCTGTGAAGTATTTTTTTCGGCTCGTTGCTTTCGAGCGATGCTTTTTTGTTTTCTTTTTTGCCGCCCTGATTCTGCGGCGATGCGCCGTAGCCCGCCGCAGACACGGCTGAGCATATTTTCTCGGCAGTGGCGG
>DJQG01000161.1:267-7315 GCA_002438685.1 Ruminococcaceae bacterium UBA6392
GAAGAGAAATCGACGGTCATGGAATTTGTCAGCAGGCTGACCGCCACCTCTTTCACACCCTCAACCCCGCGCACCGCGCGCTCAACATGGGCACTGCACGCGGCACAGGTCATGCCGGTAACATCAAATTTTTCCATTTATCTCACTCCGATCATTTGAGCTTCTTTATGAGTTCCACAGCCTCCGCTATGACCTCATCGTCGCCGTTTTTTATACACTCGACGACACAGGTTTCCATATGCTCTTCAAGTATAATATAGCCGACATTTCTCAGCGCATTCTGCGCGGCGGCGAGCTGAATAAGAATATCGCCGCAATATCGGTTGTCGTCGAGCATATTTTTTATTCCGCCGAGCTGTCCAATTATCCGGCTGAGCCTGTTTTGAAGAGCTTTTACTGTATCGTCGCTACGCGGCGTCGACTTATGTCGACAGCATTCGCAGCATTTATTTTCATTTTCCATTCTGTCATCTCCCGTTTCTGTCTTTAGCTCGATTATATACCCCCATAGGGTATTTGTCAACACCGCTTTTATATTATTTTATCCAAGTCGCGCCAAAGCAAATAAAAAAAGAGCCGCCCATTTCTGAGCAGCTCCCAAAAATTTTGATTTTTAAAGCGATTATATATTCTCGAAACCGCTGAAGCCCTTGAATATACGCTCGTCGTACTCGTTGTTCTCGTCCTTATCGTGGAGAGGATACCAGACCTGAGCAAAGAACGGATTGACCTTTGCTTCGGCATCATATGCCCAGTGGAACTTCTTGCCTTCGCTGTCGGAGGGAAGCTCCTTCGGGCACCAATGACCGCCCTTAAGAACAAGGTTCGGGGTCATCTCAAACTCATGACCGTGAGCGCACTTCCACTTGAGAGGAGTGAACAGGTCGCCCTTGGTCATCTCGGTCGAGAGGCACTCGCCGCCGCGGAAAGCAGCAGCCTTCTTCATATCCTCGAGGTCAAGCTCGCTCTCGGGCTTGCTCTCATCATAACCGTGGTCAAGAAGGGTAACTTCCTCGGTGGGACGCTCGATCTTGAAGGTATCCCAGTTGCCGATAGCTTCCCAGTTCTTCTTGGAGCCATAGTAAGCGGTGATTCTGTCTTCAATATTATTGGAGATCCACCACATGGTGCCGTAAATCTCGGTGTTTGCAAGCTTCTTCATGAAGGTCTTCTTGAGAATGCCTGCAAAGGGCTTTGCAAGGAAAGCAAGTTTGTAGTAAGGTGCAACCTGAGTCATCATCTGCTTGAAGTATGCCTTCACGGGGATGTTGGCTCTGAAGTGCAGGTACTCCTCGAGCTTATCCGAGTCAACATACCACTGACCGTGGAAGTTGCGGAGGATGAACCAGTTGGCATCAAAGAGCTTCTTGGTGGAGCCGATGCCGAGAGTGCCGAGGAGCAGCTCCTCGAACTCAAAGTTGGTTAGTCTGTATTCCTTACCGCTGCCGATGTTGTAGAACTTTCTCCAGAAGTCCTCGGGAACATCGGGCTCGCAGATGTTTGCAAGAAGGCGACCGGAATCCTCAACAGTTGCCCACTCAAGCACGCCGTTTATCGGAACGTGGAACATGATGGGGTCGATGTTCTTGAGGATGTCGGGATAAAGGATACCGGACTGACGGAGCGATACCCAATGCTTAAGACCGGACTCCGCAAAAATGCTCTCAGCGATGGTCTTGCTTATTGCATAGTGATCATAGATGCTGATTTTGATCGGGTCGCCGGTTCTTGCCCAATGGATAGGAGCGTTTCTGTCGCCTGTCTGAGCAACAGTGCCGATATAAACGACCTTGATATCGTCCTTGTTGGGCTGAGCCTTGACGGCGTCAACTATGTTCTTAGCAGCGGTGGTGTTGGTCTGAATAGTCTTTGTCGGATAATAGTCAGCCGAAGGCGAAACCATTCCGCCGACATGGAGAACATAATCGGAACCCTCAACGCACTTGAGAACATCGTCATATTTCTTCAGGTCGCCCCAGACGATCTTAACGCTGGGATCATTAAGGTAATTTGCGAATTTCTTTCTGTTTTTCTCACTGTCGCGAAGAAGCAGGACTATGTTGAGCTTATCTTTTTTCTTGTAAAGCTCTTTGAAGCCCGCCCAGCCCATATGACCGGAAGCGCCGGTGAGAAACACTGTCTTTTTTTCTGCCATGAGTGTTTTCCCTCCATTTGCATTATTACAGGATGTATGATAGCACATAAAAATGCGTTTTATTTTATATTTTAGCATTATATGTCAAAAATTACACTCAAGTGCAAAAAATATAAGCGCAAATGTATCGATAAAGCCTTATCGGTGTATCTCGAGGAAGCTGGATATATTTTCGACAGTCCTTCTGTCAAGAAAGTGCTCAATGAGCTCGGTCTGGCGCAGCTCCGATTCGCTTGAATTCACGCGGCGGAGCAGACTCTCTATAACATCGTGGCGGAAGATAAGATACTCCCCTATTTCTCTTCCGCGCTGCGTTAGATATATCGTTCCGTATTTTTTAAAGGTCACGAGCGCTGTCTCACTGAGCTTATGAACCATCTTAGATGCGGATGACTCGCTGACGTTTATCTTTCGCGCGAGCACGCCGAGGCGAACCGAGCCGGACTGCGGACAGTTGCGGCAAATCATCTCAAGGTAGTCCTCCTGCGACGCCGTGAGCCCGTATTCTCCCCTATATTCACTGCCGTTGAAAGTAAAAAATTTTTCACCGCCGTCCATACTTATTCACCCTTTTCACAGATGCCGATATTATGGTATCGGGAAACTTTCTTTCCCCGGGTAAACTTATATTAAAGGGTGAATCAAATTATGAGTCTTGTCTCTTTGAATACATTATCGGTCGGCGAACAGGCATATGTAAACAAACTCGGATTCGGCGCGAAAGACCGGCGCAGAATGCAGGACATCGGTCTTATCGACGGGACACGCATCGAGTGCCTCGGCAAAGCGATATCCGGCGACCCGGCGGCGTATTTAATTCGCGGCGCGGTCATAGCGCTCAGAAGCGAAGACGCCGCAAAAATAGCGGTCAGCAAGATATGACGGCGCGGAGGCGATAGAATTGGGACTGACGCGCACTTCGACAGGAAAACACAGCACGGACGCAAATACGCCCGCTCTAAAAACCAATCCCGACGATATAGTTATAGCCCTCGCCGGGAATCCGAATGTCGGCAAAAGCACGGTGTTCAACGCTCTGACCGGCATGAATCAGCACACCGGCAACTGGACGGGAAAAACAGTCGCCACCGCCTGCGGGTCGTTTAGAAAAAACGAAAAAAATCATATTCTGGTCGATCTCCCCGGCACATACTCGCTCTTTACGCACTCGGTCGAAGAGGAAGTGGCGCGAGATTTCATACTCAGCGAAAATGCCGACGCCTGCATAGTTGTTTGCGACGCAACCTGCCTCGAGAGAAACCTGAATCTTGTTTTACAGATAATTGAAATAACTCCGCGCACCGTCGTGTGCATAAATCTCATGGACGAGGCGAAGAGAAAAAAGATATCAGTTGATATTCCCGCACTGTCACACGAGCTCGGCATACCCGTAGTCGGAACGAGCGCACGCAGCGGCAAAGGACTTGACGAGCTGATTGACGCAGTTGACTCGGTAATATCAAAAAAGTCCGTTCCCATAGAGCCTGTGCATTATGGGAGCGGAATCGAAGAAGCAATTAAAATACTTACACCCGCTCTGCGCGAAAATTCAAGCCACCCGCGGCGCGATGCAATGCAGATACTTTCGGAAGAAATTGAAGCTCCCGATGCGGCGCAAAAGGTGGCAAAGCTCGCGAACGAAGTAATTGACAGATACGGGCTGACACATGAAATGATACGCGACAAAGCGGCGATAGCCGCCGTTATGAGAGCTGAAGATATATTCAAAAAATGCGTCACAACAAGCTCAAAACACTCGGCGACAGACAGGAAACTCGACCGCATATTCACGGGGCACGCCGGAATATTCGCCATGCTCCTGCTGCTCGCCGCCGTGCTGTGGCTCACTGTATACGGTGCCAACTATCCGTCAAGTCTGCTGTTTTCGGCTTTTGATGCGCTCGGTGTAAAACTGCGGCAATTGCTATATTTAATAAATGCTCCCGATATTCTTATAAGCGCGCTCATTGACGGAGTATACAGAGTTCTGACATGGGTCGTTGCGGTCATGCTACCGCCGATGGCGATATTCTTTCCGCTGTTCACGCTGCTCGAAGATTCGGGATATCTGCCGAGAGTAGCCTTCAATCTCGACCACAGGTTCAAGAAATCCGGCGCGTGCGGGAAGCAGGCGCTTACAATGTGCATGGGATTCGGCTGCAATGCGGCGGGAGTTACGGGATGCCGCATAATCGACTCGCCGCGCGAGCGCCTCATGGCGGCAGTCACGAACGGATTCGTGCCGTGCAACGGGCGATTCCCGACGCTGATATCTCTAATTTCCCTGTTTGTCGTCGGCGCGCTGCCCGCTCCGTTTGACTCGTTTGCCGGAGCCGCCATGCTGACGGCGCTTATAGTTCTGTCCGTCTTTGCGACCTTCGCGGCGTGTTCCCTGCTTTCAAAAACAATTCTTCGCGGAGTGCCGTCGTCCTTCACGCTCGAGCTGCCGCCGTATCGCCGACCTCAGATAGGCAAAGTTATAGTGCGCTCCGTATTCGACCGCACGCTCTTTGTGCTGGGACGTGCTGCGGCTGTTGCGGCTCCCGCCGGGCTTATAATATGGATTAGCACGAACATAAAAATAAGCGACACAAGCATTTTCTCATACTGTTCTGATTTTCTTGACCCGCTCGCGCGGCTCTTCGGCATGGACGGAGTCATTCTGACTGCGTTCATTCTCGGATTCCCGGCGAATGAGACAGTCGTGCCGATAATGCTCATGGGTTATCTCGCCGACAGCGGCATCTCGCAGACTGACGGCGCTGCACTTCACACACTGCTCACGGCAAACGGCTGGGACATAAAAACAGCTATATGTGTGATAATCTTCATGCTTTTCCACTGGCCGTGCTCAACGACGCTGATAACGGTAAAAAAAGAGACGGGCAGCATGAAATGGGCTGTTATCGCCGCACTTCTGCCGACCGCCGCAGGGCTTATATTATGTTTTGCCGTGTCTCATATTTTCGCGCTCATCTGAGAGAGCAATCCGGGAACTTCAGAAAGCTCTTTTATTATATAATCCGGTTTTATGTCACTGTCGTTTTCTATTTCCTTGGGATTGAACCAAACGGTTGTTATGCCGGCGTTTATGCCGCCTTTTATATCAGAGCTCAAGCTGTCGCCGATTATGACCGTTTCGCCGAGCGAGAAATCGGGTATCTCCGCAAAACAGATATCAAAAAACTGCTTGTCCGGCTTGTTGGCACCGAGAATCTGAGAAATAAATATACCGTCCATATATTTTGCGATTCCGGAGCTTCCTATCCTGCCCTCCTGAACCTTTGCCGTGCCGTTTGAGACTATATAGAGCCTATACTTTCCGTAAAGCTCCTCGAGCAGCTCTGGTGCGCCGGGCATAAAATAGTGGCCGATAGCGAGCATACTTTCATAATATGCGGTCGCCTTTGCTGGATCGCACTCAACGCCTATCGTTTTAAACAGCTCGCGGTAGCGCCCGACTTTGACTTCTTCGCGCGAGATTTCGCCGAGTTCGAGGCGCTTCCAGTGGGCTGCGTTTATTGTGCTGTAGAGAGCCAGCGTCTCTTCGGTCGGGTCGATGCCGAAATGCACAAGTGTTTTTGTGAGGGCTGTTTTCTCCGCCTTATGAAAATCGAAGAGCGTATCATCCAGATCAAAAAGCACATTTCTTATCATCACAAACCTCCGCGAACTTTTTCGACTATTATAGCACTGATTTTATTTCTATAGAGTATATATAAGAATTTTTTACCGAATATTTTTCGTTGCAAAGCGCTTGTTCACAATTTGTTTAAATTCGAGTGGTACGATTGTCGCGGTCATAATTGGGAACACTTGGGAGGCCGCATAAAAATGAATAATGCAGCAGAAAACAGACGAAAAAAAGCACTTCTGATAGTCAATCCCTGCGCGGGAAAAAACAGAACGAGATCAGATCTCAGCGAGATAGTCAACGCCTTTCCGGACGGCGTTTTTGACTTCACCATCAAATACACCACCTGTCAGGGCGATGCGGTAAATATAGCGCGCGATTTTGCCGAAGGACACGACCTTGTTATCTGCTGCGGCGGAGACGGCACGCTCAACGAGACTATAAACGGACTGATGAGCGCGGGGGCAAATATTCCGATAGGCTATCTGCCGATGGGTTCGACAAACGACCTCGCAGTGACGCTCGGAATACCGACAAAGCTCAGCGAAGCCGCCGAGCTTATCGCTTCGGGACACACGAACGGATACGATGTCGGCGACTACAACGGACATCAGTTTTCATATGTCGCCTGCTTCGGTCCCGGCACAAAGATATCATACAGCACCCCGCAGAAGATGAAAAATTTGCTCGGATACAGTGCATACATGATAAACGGCTTTTTTCTGCATCTTATCCCCGCTCTCGCCGATGTCAAGCCGAGACACATTAAAATAGAATATGACGGAAATGTGCTTGAGGACGATTTCTATTTCGGCTCGTTTTCAAATTCGACTTCTGTTGCTGGACTTTTCAAATTTGACAAAGATGACGTCAAGCTTGACGATGGTCAGTTTGAGCTTCTGCTCGTGCGCAAGCTCTCTAATCCGCTTGCGGCGTTCAACATGCTTCACAGAATAATGAAGCGCGACTTCGACGGCGACTCTCTCATATACATAAAAGCTTCCGAAGTGAAGCTCGCATTTGAAAAGCCCGAGATATGGACGCTTGACGGAGAATGCGGCGGCGAAGCAACGCAGGTGAATCTCAAGGTTCTCCACCGCGCCGTGAACATATTCTCGCCCGAAAATCCGATGTTCTCACACAGAGAAAACAAAGAAGAAGCAACCGTATAACCGCAAAAGTTTTATCCGCAGACTAAGCTCTGCGGATATTTTTTTGTGTTTTTATATTGCTATTGATTTCTTGCGGCTGAGCTATTA
>DJQG01000079.1:0-15688 GCA_002438685.1 Ruminococcaceae bacterium UBA6392
CGGTGCGTCGAGTCGCCGCACCCTACAAGTTGCGCATCAAAAAATTGCGCAAACTTCGCGGGCGGATGATATCCGCCCCTACTGTCTTATATTTTTACTTGTTACTTTTAGCAAATCAAAAAGCCGCCTCAGAGGGGTTCTCCGGGCAGCTCATTGATATAATATTTTGTCTTATGCCACTCCGAGGTACTCTTCGAGGCACAGGTTCTTCGCTTTCATCTCTTTGGCGGCTTCGACGCCGACATAGCGCCAGTGCCACGGCTCAAAGGTGATCTTCGTGATGCTCTGCTTGTCCTTGGGATATCTGAGCACGAAGCCGTAGTCTGCGGCGTGCGCCTGGAGCCATCTGTATTCTTTCGTGTTCTCGAAGCTCTCGTATATCGAGAGAATGTCCATGCACAGTCCCGCGTTGTGCTCGCTCGTCTGCGGCGGCAGGATTATCTCCGACGCCATTATCGTCGCCTGCTTCTTGCTGTAGCCCTGCTTCATATAAAGGCTGATGCGCGCCTCGAAGTTTCTCTTCTGATGCGCTATCGAGCGGTAGCCCGACAGGGGCGAGAGCTTTATCCCGTCCTCGAGCGCCGCGTTATACATCTCTATATAGTGCGGAGCGACGCGGTAGTCAAGCAGTCCGTGGTCATATCCGCCGTAGATGTCAACAACGGTCTTTGCGGTCTTGACCGTGTAGTCTGCGGGCAGAATATAGTCGCGGTTGACGAGGGTCAGGTACCATTTCGATTCGTCTATCTTCGTCACCTTCGGAGAGAATCCCGCGTATGCGTAGGCATATTCGGTGACCCCGCTCGTGGAGGCTTTTGTGGTCTGCTGAGTTGTTGTCTTTTCGGTCTGCGTCACGGTCTCCTGCGAGGTCGATTCGGGCGCGGTGCTCTGCACCGATTCGGACTGCGGCTCGCCCGAAGTCTCATTCGGCGTTTTGCTGTCCTTCGAGCGAACTTTAAGAATGGCGTATGTGCCGACGAGCGCAACGAGTATCACAGCGAGGGTAACCGCAAGAATCGAGCGTATATTTTTCTTCATTTTCCACATCTCCCATAAAGGTTTCAACAGCCTTACGGCTGCGATACAAATATATCACAATAAATCTGCCGTGTCAAACTCGCGGCGGGATTTAAAAGACGAAAGGAGTCTTATCATGAAAGCTCAGGACAGTGTCAAAAACTATCCGTCCGCGCTCAGAGAGATGACGAATTTCTCAGTTCGCGGAATCAGAAAGATCTGCAAGGATGTCGGTCCCAGACCCGCCGGCAGCGAGCAGGAGCATGAGGCTCAGAAGCTCATGGCGGCCGAGCTCGACGGCGCGTGCGACAAGGTTGAAATCGAACCCTTTGCCGTGCATCCCGGCGCGTTCCTCGGCTGGATACTCACGGACGGCATAATGATGATCGCCGCGATAGTCCTCTTCTTCTTCGGCATGAGCGTCATATCGCTGGTTCTCAGCGCGCTCTCGCTGATATTCGCAATCGTGGAGTTCCTGCTCTACAAAAAGATGCTCGACCCCTTCTTCCCAAAAAAGACGTCGCATAATGTCGTCGCCGTCAGAAAACCCAAGGGCGAAGTCAAGCGCCGTATAATCTTCTCCGGCCATTCGGACAGCGCGAACGAGTGGAGGTTCACCTATTACGGCGGCTCGAAGCTGCTCGTTCCGATAATCGGTCTGAGCTTCATCGGCATTCTGCTCGGACTCGCGCTCAACATCTGGGCTATCGCCGCAGGTCACGGTTTCTCCATAGCTGAAGACGGTGCGCTCAACATCCTGAGATATGTTTTCCTCGCCTGGATACCGATCCTCTTCGTCGCGCTCTTCTTTGAAAACAAGAAGAGACCCGTCATGGGCGCGAACGACAACCTGACCGGCTGCTTTATCTCAATGGCGGTCGTCAAATATATGCAGCACCACGACATCCGCTTTGAAAACACCGAGGTCTGGGTAGTGCTCACAGGCTCGGAGGAAGCGGGACTTCGCGGCGCAAAGGCGTTCTGCAAGGCGCACAAAGACGAGCTCGGCGATGTTGAGACCGTGTTTGTCGGTCTTGATACTATACGCGACTATGATTTCATGGCGATATATTCGCGCGACCTCACAGGTACGGTCAAGAACGACGAGAGCGCATGCGCACTTGTCAAAGAGGCTGCAAAGCAGAACGGACTCGATATGCCCTATAAGAGCGTTTTCTTCGGCGCGACCGACGCCGCCGCAGTCACCCAGTCGGGCATGAGGGCGGCTTCGATAGCCGCAATGGATCCCGCCCCCGCGAGATATTATCACACGAGACTCGACACCGCGGATAATCTCGACATAAAGACCATTGAAGCCGTGCTCGGCGTTGCGCTCGAGACTGCGTTCCTCTTCGACGAAAAGGGTCTTTCAAACTGATTGTTTGTATATTATAACCAAATATGCCGCCTGTTTTTCAATAATTATAACAAAAATAGGCGGCGCTGTTAATTTTTACTGTAATAATTCAAATTAATATGTTATAATAATTCAGTCTAAAGAGCAGCGGAACTGCGGCGCGGCATAATTCGGTTTTTGTGCGCTTCCGCTCCAAAAACGAAAGGGGATTTAACCTTCATGAAGAAAAAGATCTATGCCGTATGCGCACTCGTGCTTGTGGCCGCAATGTTCTTCTCGTTCGCGGCTTGCGATGCCGGCACCACCGACACTGAGGAGACCACAGTCACCGCGATGTCCGAGATGCCAGTTGGCAAAGAGGCAATGGTCAACTATTACAACAGCGTCATAAACGCCGTCAAGGTCAAGAAGCCCGCTGTTAAGAAATTCCAGAGCACCGAGAACGTCTCGAACGTTATCTGCGGCACAGAGGACGGCGAGCGCAACACCCTGCTCGAAAAGTCCGTTCCCACGCTCAAGAAGTTCATCTTCGACGGCACGAAGAAAGCCTTTGAAGAGAGCAGAAACGCCGAGACAAAGTACGGCGACGATCTGACCGCCCTCTTCCCCGTATCCGGCGAGAGCTGGTCGAGCCGCCTCACAGCAGCGGATGTTGAGTCCGCTGAGATAGAGGCAAACGAAGACAACAGCCAGCGCACCCTGACTCTCGTCATCAAAGAGCCCAGCGTCGATATCGTCAAGAAGGCGTTCAACCTCGGCTCCGAAGAAGACAGAGCGGCGGCAGTCAGGGAGTTCAGAGAGAAGCTCAAGGGCTACATCAGCTTCACCGATATCGAGTCCCTGACCTACACCGAGTGCAAGATAATCTGCGTCATCAACACGAAGGACAACACCGTTGCTTCCGTCGAGTACATAAGAACCGAGAAGATCACGACCACGATAACCGGCGAGGGCACCCTTGCCGAGATTGGCACTCTTCCCTGCTCGTTCGAGTACACCTACGGCGACAAGTACGAGATGGACTGGACCGATCCTTCGACCACGACCACTGCCGAGGCAGACTAACAAAAACTGAAGTGAGTCCTCCGAGGCAGCTCGGGGGACTTTTCATTGGTAACTGGGGGTATGAATTTGTTTTCACGGATAAACAGCATGGGGCTTTTCGGCATGGACAGCTACATGGTTCAGGTCGAGGCGGATCTTTCGCAGGGTCTGCCGAGGTTCGATATAGTCGGACTGCCCGACGCAGCAATAAGCGAGGCGAAAAACAGAGTCCGCTCGGCGATAAAGAATACGGGATTTGCCTTTCCTGTCAGCCGCATCACGGTGAACTTGGCTCCTGCGGACACGCGCAAGGAGGGTTCGGTATACGATCTGCCGATTCTCATGGCTCTGCTCAAAGCCGGCAGGCAGATAAACTTTGACTCCGACAACATGGCGTTCATCGGCGAAGTCGCGCTCGACGGGCTCGTCCGCCGCGTAGACGGCGCGCTGCCTATGGTCATAACTGCCGCAAAGAACGGAATAAAAACTGTATTTGTCCCGACGGAGAACGCGGCTGAAAGCTCGGTCGTTCAGGGCATTGAAGTTATACCCGTAAGAAGCGTCGAGCAGCTGATAAAGCACCTGCGCTCCGAGGAGACAATAGCTCCCGCGAAGTTCGACGATTTCAGGGACAGCTACGCGCCGGACGAATTTGCGCCGGATTTCCGCGACGTCAGAGGTCAGGCGGAGGTAAAACGCGCGCTCGAAATAGCCGCCGCAGGCGGGCATAATATAATCATGGTCGGTCCGCCCGGCTCGGGCAAGAGCATGCTCGCAAAGCGCCTGCCGTCTATTTTGCCGGACATGACATTTGAAGAGAGCCTTGAAACGACGAAGCTCTATTCCGTTGCGGGCGCACTGCCCGAGGGTGTATCGCTGATGACCCAGCGCCCGTTCCGCTCGCCGCACCATACTGTTTCGCCCGCGGGACTTTCCGGCGGCGGCACTATTCCGCGCCCGGGCGAGATATCATTGGCGCACAACGGCGTGCTGTTTTTGGACGAGCTGCCGGAATTTTCGCGCCAGGCAATGGAGGTTCTACGCCAGCCGATGGAGGACTCAAAAATAACGATTTCGCGCGTCTCCGCGTCGCTGTCGTATCCGTGCTCGGCGATGATAGTCTGCGCGATGAACCCGTGCCCCTGCGGATATTACGGTCACCCGACCCGCCGGTGCACCTGCACCCAGCAGTCGGTTCAGCGGTATCTTTCGCGCCTTTCGGGTCCCCTGCTCGACAGGCTGGATATTCATATCGAAGTGCCGCCCGTTGAGTTTGCGAGCCTGTCCGGCACCTCGCAGGAAGAGTGCTCCGCGGATATCAGAAAGCGCGTCAACGCGGCGCGAGCCATCCAGACCGAGCGTCTCAAGGGCAGCGGCATTTCATGCAACGCAAAGATGGATGCGGCGCAGACGAAAAAGTTCTGCCGCCCGACTCCCGAGGGCATGATCCTGCTCGAAAGAGTGTTCGAAAAGCTCGAACTGTCCGCGAGGGCGTATGACAAAATATTGCGCATCGCGCGCACCGTCGCCGACCTCGACGGCAGCGAGACCGTGAACTCCGACCACATCTCCCAGGCGGTGCAGTACCGCTCGCTTGACAGAACTCTGTGGAGAAATGTGAAGTGAGACGGCGGATTATAAATTATAGACTAAGCCTCCCCATGCTGGAGGCTTTTTGCTGTTAAAATAAAAAACGGCTAAAAATCGTTGTTTGTTCACATAATAATTGAAATTTGTCTCAAATTCGGCTACAATAACCGTTGGTATTTGTGATATAATCGAAGCGGAAGATGGAGAATAGTATCCATCGGAAAGGTGAAAGGAAAAATATGGATTTCAACGGTCAGAAATGCCCTGCCTGCGGCAGGAACTTCGATCACGATGACGATATAGTCGTCTGCCCGGTCTGCGGCACACCTCAGCACCGCGCGTGCTGGGATGAGAGGGGCGAATGCGTCAATGCATCGCGCCACTCCGAGGGCTATGTCTGGCAGCCCGAGGCGGTCGGTTACAAAGCCGAGCCTCAGCCGGAGGAGCAGACGGAAAATAAGCAGGGTACGCAGGTCTGCCCCATTTGCGGCGCGGAAAATAAGCCGAATTCGCTCAGCTGCACAAACTGCGGCGCACCCCTGACTGCGGGCGGCGCTCAGCCGTTCAACCCGTTCTTCAACGCGGGCGAGGCGGGCAACCCGTTCCTCTACGGCGTAACTATAGACCCGGAGAGCGAGATAGACGGCGCAAAGGTCAAGGACATCGCCTGCACGGTTCAGTCGGCAAGCGCGAGATATATCCCGAAGTTCAAGGCGATGGCGGACAACAAAAAGGAAATAACCTTCAATTGGGCGGCGTTTTTCTTCAGCCCCTATTGGCTGTTCTTCCGCAAGCTCTGGAAAGCGGGACTCATCTTCATGGGTCTGATGCTCGCCGTAGCTCTGCCGTTCACTTCAAAGATGGATGCGCTCACAACCGCATATCAGGCTTATTCCGAGGCGATATACACTTCGTCTCAGGCGGACATAACTGCGGCATTCCAGAATGTGGTAACTGCAATGATGCCGGTTCTCCCGATGCTCGGCATTCAGCTTGTCTTGCACACAATCGCCGGATTTATCGCAAATCCCCTCTATAAGCGCAGCGTAGTGGCAAAGGTCAAGAAGCTCCGCACCGAGTTCCCCGATGACCGCGCGTTTGAGGCGGCGACGATGAGAAAGGGCGGAACATCGATTTTACTTGCTTTTACGGGCTATATAGGTTATTATATAGTATACAATCTGCTGTTGTATTTAGTAGAGATGCTTATAAAATAAAAGAAAGGTTTGGTGCAAAATGAAAGTCAAAAAGGCTATTATTCCTGCGGCAGGTCTCGGTACAAGAGTTCTCCCCGCATCCAAGGCAGTTCCGAAGGAGATGCTCAACATAGTCGACAAGCCGGCTATCCAGTATCTCGTTGAAGAGGCTGTTGCGGCGGGCATCGAGGATATACTCATCATAACCAACCGCGGCAAGGGCGTTATCGAGGATCACTTCGACCATTCTTTCGAGCTTGAGGCAAATCTTGCCGGCAAGAAGAACAAAGAAAAGATCTACGAAGAGGTCAAGGCAGTCGCAAACCTTGCAAACATATATTTCATTCGCCAGAAGGAGACCAAGGGTCTCGGTCACGCTATCCTCTGCGGCAAGAGCTTCGTCGGCAATGAGCCGTTCGCCGTTCTCTACGGCGATGATGTTACCGTCAGCGACGACCCGGTAATCGCTCAGCTGTGCAGAACATATGAGAAGTACGGCAAGGGCGTTGTCGGCGTCAAGGAAGTTCCCGATGAGCTCATTTCGATGTACTGCTCGCTCGACGTCACTCCTCTTGAGGGACGCGCAATGAGCTGCCACAAGATCATCGAGAAGCCCACCCCCGAGCAGGTCATGTCGAACTACGCTATTCTCGGCAGAGTCGTTCTCCCGCCCGAGGTATTCGGTATGCTCGAAAAGGGACTGACTACTGTTAAGCCCGGCGAAGAGCTTTATCTGACCGATGTCATGAGCGAGCTCGGCGCAAGAGGCGACCTCGTTGCTTATGACTTCGACGGAATCCGTTACGACATGGGCAACAAGCTCGGCATCATGAAGGCAAACTGCGAAGTTGCCCTCAAGCATCCCGAAATCGGCGAGAGCTTCAAGGCTTATCTCAAAGAGCTCGTCAAGACCCTCGACTGATAAATAACAGCACAACAAAATGAAGGAGCGCATATGCGCTCCTTTTTTTGATAGATATGGGTTGCGTTATTGCATATATCATTAATCGGCAAGCATGCAATATTGCAAATCAACACAGTCACGCGGGCGGATATCATTCAGACGCGAAATTTGAACAAGCTCTTCGCAGGGACAGCTCTTGCGGGTGTCCGCGGTATATCCAATATTCATAAAGCAAAATCCTGCCCACGGAAAAAACCGCAGGCAGGATTTCTTGCTTTGAATATGGACTTATATTATTCTCTTCTTCCAATTTTCGCCGTCGCGCTCGTAGAAAAATTCGGTCAGCGACGGGTTTTCCATGACATGAACCATGTCGATAAAGTCGTTTGAGAGCTTATACTGCGTCAGCTCGTCGCGCTCGATCCAGAATACCCTGCCTTCGTCGGAGTCTTTGAGCTCGCCGCTGAAGCGGTCGGCGCGGAAAAACAGCACTATGTAGCGCGTGCCGTTGTCGCGGATAAAATCGTTGATTCCGCACACCGTCGGGCGGAAAATATCGAGTCCCGTCTCCTCTTTGACCTCGCGGCGCACGGCGTCCGTGAACGCCTCGCCCGGCTCAACATGACCGCCGGGGAAGGTTACGCCCGACCAGTTCTTGCTCACTCTGTCCTGCACGAGTATCTTCGTGCCGTCGCAGATCATGCACATCACGGTAAGCTCAGTCTTTTCGATGTTTCCCATTGTATTGCCCTCACTTTCTCTCGTCTTCGACGAAGCTGTTTTCTATGGTCATAACGGCGTAGTAATTCTCGCCTATCTCGGTCGATATTTTGTCGCTTATCAGCTCTTTTATCTGCCCTTTCGTGAAAGGATATTTGTGCGGCACGACGAGGTCGAAAATGAGGTTGGTGTGCGTAGAACCTTCCACCATTCTGAAGTCGTGCATCGTGAATCTCGGGTCAACTTCCTTTATCAGCTTGCCGACCTTTTCGCGAAGGGCGTTTATATGCTCGTCGTCAACGACTATCGGATCCATATGCAGGACGATGTTGATGGAGAATTTCTTCTTTATGTCGCGCTCAATGCGGTCGATGGTATCGTGGCACGCCATTATATCGCTGTCGGACGGCACTTCGACATGGGCGGAGGCGAACGTCCTGCCCGGACCGTAGTCGTGAACCATGAGGTCGTGGACGCCGATAACGCCCTTGTATGAGAGAATGTCGCTCTCGATTTCCTGCACCGTCTCCGGCAAAGCGGGTCCGCCGAGCAGTTCGTTCATCGTGTCCTTGAATATGCCTATTCCGGTCGCGATGATGAACAGGGCTACTACTATTCCCATGTATCCGTCGAGCGGCACAGAGGTAAATTTTGAGAGAATAAGGGCTATCATAGATACGGTCGTCGCCGCAGTGTCGCTGACGCTGTCCATGACGACCGCCCCGACGGCGGTCGAGTTTATCCTTTTGCCGATGTTTCTGTTAAAAACCGCCATCCATATTTTGACTCCGATCGAAGCGATGAGCACCATGAGCGCGGTCACGCTGAACTGGAGCGGCTCCGGGTGGAGAATTTTATCTACCGACGAGCGGATTAGCTCGCCGCCCATGAGCAGTATGATAAACGAGACTATCAGCGCGCAGACATATTCTATCCTGCCGTGACCGAACGGGTGCTCGTCATCGGCGGGCTTATTTGCCAGACGGAAGCTGACGAGCGTGACAGCGGACGAGCCCGCGTCCGAGAGGTTGTTCGCGGCGTCCGCGGTTATGGCGATACTGCCCGTCGCCGAGCCGATAATGAACTTTGCGGCGGTCAGCAGGATGTTGCACAGTATGCCGACGATGCCGCTGAGCGTGCCGTAGCGCGAGCGCACGGCAGGGTCGTCGGTTTTTTCGCTGTCTTTGATAAAAAGTTTTATCAGAAGCTTTGTCATGATAACCTCCGGGGGTAGTTGTGGGTTTGTTTCGCTTCGCTCAAAGTAATAAGTAAAAGTGAATAGTGAATAAGTGCGCGATATAGTCGGATATTATTTGCCTGTGAACCCCGTATAATTTTATTGGCGCGCATTTGTAGGGACAGCCCTTGCGGCCGTCCGCCTATTTAAGAAAGTTTTCAAACACTGCGGCGCGGCTATTGAAAGTCATATTATCACCGGCGGCGGGTGAGCAAACTTTTATTTTGCTAAACACCCTGCTCGGCTACAGCCTTGCGCTGCTTGTATGTAGGAAAAACTCCGCATTTTAATATTCCGCAGGAACGCCGAGCCCCTGCGGAATGATTTTTTTGATTCTGTTTTTTACATTCTCTCCGGCACGCTTATCTTGAGCAGGGTCAGGATGTTCTTGAGAACCTCCTTGACGCACAGGCACAGATATATTCTCGCCGCGCTCAGATCTTTGTCGTCGCAGTTTACGCGGCAGGCGTTGTAGAACTTGTGGAAGAGGGTCGCGAGGTCGATGCAGTAGCGCGTGATGCGCGCGGGATCGTAGTTTTTGGCGGAGAGGGCAATTTCGTCGGTGAGCGACGCTAAGTGCCTGATTATCTCGCGCTCCTCGGGTGCTGTGAGCAGGTCGAGCTGCTCGGGCGTGCACTCGGGGATTTCGATGCCCTGCTCTTCGAGCTTCCTCAGGATGCTGCAAATTCTCGCGTGGGCGTACTGGCAATAGTAAACCGGGTTCTGCGAATTCTCGGCGACGGCGAGATCGAGGTCGAACTCCATCTGCGTTGCGGGCTCGCGGAGATTGAAGAAGAAACGCACCGCGTCTATCGGTATCTCTTCGAGCAGGTCGACAAGGGTTATCGCCTTGCCGGTACGCTTGGACATGCGCACGACTTCGCCGTTTCTCGTCAGGCGCACGAGCTGCATGAGGATTATATCGAGCTTGTCGCCGTCAAGACCTATCGCGTCGAGTGCGCCCTTCATTCTGGCAACATGACCGTGGTGATCCGCGCCCCAGACATCTATCGCCCTGTCAAACTTTCTGACGGCGAGCTTGTTGCGGTGATATGCGATATCCGCCGCGAAATAGGTCGGGTTGCCGTTCTGGCGGATGAGAACATCGTCCTTGAGACCGAGCTTGTCGATCTCCTCCTGCGTCTTGCCCTGAGCGAGCAGGCGCTTTGTCTGAACCTCGATGTTCTTGTACCACAGCGCGCCGTCAAGCTCGTAGGTGAGTCCCTTTTCTTTGAGCAGTTCTATGGTATCGTGAAGCTCCGTGCCGTTGTGCAGGGTGCTCTCCTTGAACCATGTGTCGTATTCTATTCTGTATTTTGAAAGTATCTCGTGCATCGACTCGATGTTCTTTGGCAGCGCGAAATCGACGAGCGCCTTGCGGCGGACTTCCTCGCCCTCGGAGATATATTTGTCGCCGTAGACATCGGCAAATTCTTTGGCGCGCACGGCTATGTCCTCGCCGTGGTAGCTGTCCTCGGGCAGCTCGGGCGCGTCGGAGCCTTTGTATATCTGCTGATAGCGGATATCGAGCGAGAGGGCGAATTTATCGATCTGATTGCCGGCATCGTTGATGTAGAATTCGCGGCTGACATCGTAGCCGGCAAAGTCCATGACCGCCGCGAGGCAGTCGCCAAGAGCGCCGCCGCGGGCGTTGCCCATGTGCATCGGACCGGTCGGATTGGCGGAGACAAATTCAATATTTACCTTTTCGCCCTTGCCGAAGTCGGAACGACCGTAGTCGCTGCCCTTTTTGCGGATATCCATGAGAATCTCCGAATAGAAGCGGTCGGCGAGACGAAAGTTTATGAATCCGGGACCCGCCGCTTCGCAGAATGAGAATGCGGTGCCCTCGAGGTCAATGTTCTTTGTTATAGCCGCGGCTATCATAGCGGGCGCGCGTCTGAAAGCTCTCGCCCACGCCATGGCGGCGTTCGTGGAGTAGTCGCCGTTCTTTCTGTCCGCCGGGATTTCCACTTTGAAGTCCGTGAGCTCGGTCTCGGGCAGTTCGCCTGCCGTCATCGCCTTTTTCGCGGCGTCCCTGACAAGCTCGCAGAGCTTATCCTCGACCTGTTTTACAAGCACTGACATAAAATTTATCCATCCTTTCGTGTAACCGCAGTTTCTGCGGGCAAACCGTCTTCTTTACTGTCCGCTGACCGTTATCTTCAGCTCGTTCGACGCGGCGAGATCCGCGTTGACATCGATAGTGTAGTTGAGCAGCAGCTCTCCGCCCTTCTCCGTCACGGACGACTCGATCTTTTTGGCAAATATGCCGAGGAGCATATCGCCGAACGGGGTCGCGTAGTGGCAGACATGGCGTCTGCCGCGCTCCATGACCATCTGTGTAGTATATGCGCCGTTTCTCGTCATTGTGACGAGACCGCCGTCCTCTATAAGCAGGGTGGTCACGCAGCCCTCCATCTCGGCGGCAGGCTCTTCGTATGAGAGCTCGTAGCCGTTTTCGAGCAGGCGCAGAACGCCCTGCGTGCTCGTCTGCGACGAGTAGCTGTCGTCATGCCCGGAGTGGCTGTCCTCAATGTTTATAAACACCTTTTTTTCCATCGGAAAAGTCCTTTTCTTTCTTGCTCTGAGGCTATGAAAAACCTCGTTCTTTTGATTTTTTATAATACCACAGTTATACGCCTTTCGTCAACCCGTTTTATTTGAAAACGGGCACTCTATTTTTCCGTCAGAGCATTGCAAACATGGCGATGCTATGATATATTATATTAGTATATATAATATATACTCTCGTGCAGAGTATATAATTTTTAAGGAGAACAGTTATGATCGATATCCGTATAGCGATGAATGACATCTACAAGAACCTCGAGCCGACCCTCACGAAGTGCGGCTTCAGAATCACCACTCCCGCAGATATCTCCGACGGCATCCCCGTCTCCGTCACGAGCGGACGCGCCGTCATGGATTTTTCCGGCGACAACAAGGCTCTGCGCATCGAGCACTACGACAACAAGATAGCCCTGCTCTGGGCGCAGAAGGAGGGCGCGAACGAGACCGACTTCGCGAAGATAGCCCACTCCCTGCTCGACGTTGAGACCGCCGACGACAAGGATATCAAGTTTATCTCGGACGAGTATGCCGAGCTTATCGAAGAGAGCTTCGGCAAGAACGGCACAGCCGATAAGAAAAAAGTGAAGCTCCCCACGCCCGTATCGAAGGCTGCGGCAAAGAGCGGCGAGGCATGCTATGACGCGAACACTTTTGCAAATCGCCTGAGCGTTATCTATCCCGAGCTGCGCGACGAATACAGAAAGAATATCGAGACCTACGGCGAGTTCCTGCCTGAGGATTTCTTCAAAAATCACGCCGCTCCCGTGGTTATCAAGGTCATAAAAGAGAACGACCCGCAGAAGATGAGAAAGCTCTTCAATCTTCTCAACGAGATTTATGACGACGGCACGAACGAGATCCAGAGCATTATTGCCGTCACCGTCCTCGGCGAGCTCAACAACGATCAGGATCTGCTCGCAAATTGCGTCGATTACATGAGCGCGGACATGATCTCTCCCGTTGTCCAGGTCAACAAGTATCTCGCAAAGTCCAAGAGCGCGAGAATGAGACTCGAAAATCCGCCGAAGTACAAGCCCAAGAAAGCGAAGAAGAAAAAGAACATGTTCTCCACCCTGACGAATCAGTAATTCGTTTTTATAGCTTTGGAGAAGGAGGATGAAAGCTTTGGATAACAATGAGAACAACGAGATCCTTGAAGAGAACGCCGAGAATCAGGACGAGCTCGTGCTCGACGAAGACATTGAGCTCGACAAGGATATGAACACCAAGGTCACCGAGGAATACGATGCGAGCCAGATTCAGGTTCTTGAGGGACTTGAGGCGGTCCGCAAGCGCCCCGGTATGTATATCGGCTCGACGGGTCCGCGCGGCCTGCACCACCTTGTGTATGAGATAGTCGACAACTCCATAGACGAAGCTCTCGCGGGCTTCTGCACGAATATCGATGTTGAGATACTCCCGGGCGATGTTATCAGCGTCAAGGATAACGGACGTGGCATCCCCGTGGGCATGAACGAAAAGATGGGCATCTCCACCGTGACGGTCGTCCTGACAGTTCTGCATGCCGGCGGTAAGTTCGGCGGCAACGGCTACAAAGTCTCCGGCGGTCTGCACGGCGTCGGCTCGTCCGTCGTCAACGCCCTGTCTGAGTGGCTCGAAGTCGAGGTCGCGCAGAATGGTCATGTCTATCAGCAGCGCTTCTCGAACGGCGGTCATCCCGACTATGACCTCAAGGAGATAGGCACATCGTCGGCGACAGGCACGACTATACGCTTCAAGCCCGATCCCGAGATTTTCCGCGAGACCACGGTCTATGATTTCGAGACCCTCGAAAGACACCTGCGCGAGTCCGCGTTTCTCAATGCGGGACTGTGCATAACCCTTGCGGACAGGCGCGACCCCGATAATATCATCGAGCGCACCTATTGCTACGAGGGCGGACTTTCGAGCTTCGTCGAATATCTGACCACAAGCCGCGGCCAGACTCCCCTGCATGAAAAGCCGATCCACTTCTCCGCCATGCACGGCGACAGAAGCGCGGAGATCGCCATGCAGTATACAGACAGCTACAACGAGACAATGCTCTCGTTTGCAAACAACGTCCACACCGTTGACGGCGGTACTCACGAGACCGGCTTCAAGACCGCTCTGACCCGCGTTTTCAACGACTACGGACGCAAATATTCCATCCTCAAAGACGGCGACAAGAAGCTCTCGGGCGACGATGTCCGCGAGGGACTGACTGCCGTTATCAGCGTCAAACTCACCGAGGCTCAGTTCGAGGGACAGACCAAGGGCAAGCTCGGTAACACCGACATAACCCAGCTCGTCTCGACAACGGTCTATGAGAAGCTGATGACCTATTTTGAAGAGAATCCCGCAGTCGCAAAGGCAATATTCTCGAAGGCTCTCGACGCTTCGCGCGCAAGAGAGGCTGCGAGAAAGGCGCGCGAGCTGGCTCGCCGCAAGTCCGTGCTCGATTCCAACTCCCTGCCCGGCAAGCTTGCCGACTGCACCGAGCGCGACGCCGAACGCACGGAACTCTACATCGTCGAGGGAGATTCCGCAGGCGGCTCCGCAAAAGAGGGACGCGACAGACGCTTCCAGGCGATTCTTCCCCTCTGGGGCAAGATGCTCAACGTCGAAAAAGCGAGACTCGACAGAGTTATCGGCAACGAGAAGCTCATGCCTATTGTCATCGCCCTCGGTACCGGAATCGGCGACGAGTTTGATATAACAAAGCTTCGCTACAACAAGATAGTTATCATGGCGGATGCCGATGTCGACGGCGCACATATCAGAACGCTGCTGCTGACCTTTTTCTTCCGCTATATGCGCCCGCTTATCGAGCAGGGTCACGTCTATCTCGCTCAGCCCCCGCTGTTCAAAGTCAGCAAGGGCAAGAAGATAAGATACGCTTTCTCCGACGAGGAGCGCGACCGGTTCATGGAGGAGTTCGGCGGCTCGGGCAGCTGCGATATCCAGAGATACAAAGGTCTCGGCGAGATGGATGCCGAGCAGCTCTGGGAGACGACAATGGACCCCGACTTCCGCACGATGCTGCGCGTCAATATCGAGGACGCGATGCTCGCGGACGAGACGTTCTCCATTCTTATGGGCGACAAGGTCGAGCCGCGCCGCGAGTTCATCGAAACCAATGCAAAATACGTCCAGAATCTGGACATATAACGGAAAGGAGTAGATCTCTGTGAGCTTTGACGAAGCATATAACGAACAAAAAATAATCAATGTCGAGATCAATAGAGAAGTGCGCAAATCCTTTCTGGATTAC
Source organism: Ruminococcaceae bacterium UBA6392 (assembly GCA_002438685.1). GTDB lineage: Bacteria > Bacillota > Clostridia > Oscillospirales > Acutalibacteraceae > CAG-177. Next base: position 14,893 of record DJQG01000079.1, read on the forward strand.
TCCATGACGGTCATTACCTCGCGCGCTCTGCCCGATGTGCGCGACGGTCTGAAGCCCGTCCACAGACGCATACTTTATACCATGTACGAAAACGGTCTTTATCCGGACAAGCCGTACCGTAAGTGCGCGGACACGGTCGGTTCGGTGCTCGGCCGTTACCATCCTCACGGCGACGCCTCCGTCTATGACGCAATGGTGCGTCTGGCGCAGGACTTCTCCATGAGATATCCGCTCGTTGACGGTCACGGAAACTTCGGTTCCGTCGACGGCGACCCGCCCGCTGCTTACCGTTACACCGAGTCGAAGCTCAAGAAGCTCTCGCTCGAAATGCTGACGGATATTGACAAGGACACGGTCAATTTTGTCCCGAACTACGACGACCGACTCAAGGAGCCCACGGTTCTCCCATCGAGATATCCGAATCTGCTTGTCAACGGCTCCGTCGGTATAGCGGTCGGTATGGCGACGAATATCCCTCCGCACAATCTGCGCGAGGTCGTTGCCGCCATGAACTGCCTGATAGATAACCCCGACGCGACGCTCGAGGAGCTTATGACTTATCTGCCCGGTCCCGATTTCCCGACCCGCGGCATAATTATGGGCAGAGCGGGCATCCGCGCCGCCTACGGCACAGGCCGTGGCAAGATTATAGTCCGCGCCCGCGCCGAGATAGTTGAGACAAAGGGCGACCGCCACAAGATAGTCGTCACAGAGATCCCTTACGGAGTCAACAAGGCGAAGCTCATCGAGAGCATAGCCGACCTCGTTAAGGACAAGCGCATCGAGGGTATCTCCG
>DJQG01000079.1:15765-16342 GCA_002438685.1 Ruminococcaceae bacterium UBA6392
CGCAGGTCGTTCTCAATCAGCTCTATTCTTTCACTCAGCTTCAGGCGACCTTCGGAGTCATCCTGCTTGCCCTCGTCAACGGCGAGCCGAAGCTGCTCACTTTGAAGCAGATTCTCCAGCAGTATATCGACTACCAGTGCGAGATAGTCACACGCCGCACAAGGTACGATCTGAAAAAAGCTCAGGAGCGCGCCCATATCCTTGAGGGCTTGCTCACAGCGCTCGATTTCATCGACGAAGTCATAGCTATCCTGCGCGCATCGAAGAGCATCCCCGAGGGACGCGAAGCACTCATGAACCGCTTCGGTCTCGATGAGATTCAGGCGCAGGCGATAGTCCAGATGAGACTAGGACAGCTGACCGGACTCGAGCGCGTCAAGGTCGAGGACGAGATGGCTCAGCTCAAGGAGAAGATTGCCGATTTCATCGACATTCTCGAACACGAGTCGAGAATACTTACTATAGTCCGCGAGGAGACCGGCACCATCGCCGAGAAGTTTGGCGACGACCGCCGCACCGTAATTGAAAATGTCAGCGGCGAGGTCGATATCGAGGATCTTATCCCCGAGGAGACCTG
>DJQG01000078.1:0-24173 GCA_002438685.1 Ruminococcaceae bacterium UBA6392
TGTGCAGATTTTGCGGGCGGATAATATTCGCTCCTACAGCGCACTTATTCACTATTCACTTTTACTTATTACTTTGAGCGTCAGCGAAACAACCCCCTCAGTCTCGGCTTACGCCGAGCCATCTTCCCCTACAGGGGGGAGCCTAAATAGGCTGTGCGGCAGAGCACAATTATTGAACCTCAATTGCATTATACAGCTTCAATATATTCAAAAAGCCCCGACAACCATTACTGCCGGGGCTAAAACTGCTTTATGACCGCCTGACATTCGGCGTTTTTTATATCAGTTCAACTTCAATATCATCTTTCGGTCTCTTATAAAACACCATGCGCCAGTCCGGCTCATATTGGGGCTCATAGTGCAGTGACGAGCAAGCCGTTCGCCCGCTCTCCGACGATGTGACGATGACGGTCGGTCCGTCCGCGCCGCCGATAATGCCTATTGCCGACGCCGCCTTGCCGCGGGGCGCGAGAATCCCGCGCGGTTTCTCCGGCTTAGAGCAGTCATTCACGGATATCTCATCCATCGGAATTTCCGGCGAGATTTCATAATCCATTATTGTGCACAGCGGCGGTTCTTTTCCGCCGATATGCAGCAGCTTTGAAAACTTTTGCTGTTCGACAGCAGTCACTGTCAGCGTATGCTTTTCCCCGCTCACGGGATTTATGAAATCCGTCTTGTCGCCGGGGCATTTTGCCTTGAAATGCGCGCCCGGGACGGGTATCTTTTCAGCGCGGAGCCGCAAGGTCAGGGAATCCGATTCTTTCGGTCTTCTGCCGCGCCACGGGATACTTATTCTCACCGCAAGCCAGCAGAAAGATTTATCGAGCCCGTATCTGTCGAGCAGAGCTTCCGCCGCATCGCCGCTGTAGGGGAAAAGTGGATTCCAGCAGTCGGAGCTTGAAAACTCCATGTCGCTTTTTCTGCCGCCGAATTGAATTGAGGCGGATATATCGCTGTGCAGCGGATTTTCGGCTTCTATTTCAGCCTGCTGTTCGTCTGAAAAGTCGTCGCAATCGCTGTTTTCATCGAGCCCGAATTTTTCTGCAAACTCACGAAAGCTGTCAACGCTCACCTTTTTGAACATATCTACAACAAGTCCCTTGCCGCAAAAATATACTGACGGCACGAGCCATTCCTCATTACCCCAAGTGAAGCTTTTATTGACTGCAATCTCTTTGCCTGCGTGGTCGCGCCCGAAGTGACCGTATAGCGAGTCTTGATAAAATACTTTATATTTTTTGTCCATATCAGAACCTCATCATATTTCCGAGCAGGAGCGACCCATCGGCGCACTGCAATTCGGACGAGTTCGAGAAGCGTATCGGCTTGCCGTTTTCGAGCGGCTTTTCAATGCGGACGAAGAGCGACTGCCCGTCGTCTATGCTTATCTGCGCCGAGAATACCGCGCTCTTTCCGGGCATAAGGCGGCAAAGCTTTTGATTTTCTGCTTGAGTCCACTGCGCATTTTTCTCATTTCCGACGCCGAAAGACACGCCGAGATCATAGTATATCGGGGCGACGCCCGTGTTTTTTATCGTGACAAAAGCATAAATTTTGCCGAAAATTTTCATCACTCTCGCATTAATTACGGTAAAATCATAGCCGAGAGCCGCCGAAGCGGTTTTGGCGCGCTCGATTTCGTCCGCGCCGAGATTTTCTTCAAACACGCCCGCCATCATCAGCCACGAGCAGTGGGTCGCGTTGACACACTCGGAGTAGTCCTGATATCCGTCGAGCGGCGTGCCGGACAGGAACGCCGACTGCCCCTCCGGGCGGAACTCGCCGCCGATGGGCTGATTTTTCCAGACCCCGGTCTGGTGCGCCTTCTTCATCTTGGACATAAAATACCAGCTCTCGCCGTAGAGCGTCGAGTGAGTGAAAGAATCGTCGTGAAAGCCGACATTGCCGCTGCGCGTAGTACCGGGAGTCCCGGGATATCGGGTCAGAATGCGCGTAGTCTTGAAATTTTCCGCAAATGCGGAGATGATTTTTGCCTTCTGCTCTTTTGAAGCTTCGAGCTCCGGCAGGCAGACATGCCACTCGCCCCAGTGGCCGAGAAGCCCCGTTGTGATATAGGCTATGCGGCGGTCGCCGTCGTATTCGCGCGCCAGCTCACGCACAAAATCGCAGAGGATATCAATGAGCCTGCCGTCCGAATAGTCCGGGCACCAGCCTCCACCGTATTCGTCATAGTGCTCTTTTTTCACGCCCATATCCCAGATGAACTGCGGCACGGCTTTTTCGCCGATACTCGATCCGGGATAATCGAGATAGACTCTGAAAACCGCCTGATTCCCGCGCGCCGATATCTCTTCAAGATACGGCTCAAGCCCCTCGCGGATAGTGTATTCGCCGCTGTCGGACATGAGCGCGGAGAGCGGAACATAGAACCACTCCATGCTGTAAGGCACGCTGTCGTCGGCGCCGCCCTGTTTATAAAACGGCATGAAGCCTTTGAGCGGATTGCCGACCGCCTGCTCGTATTCAAAATCATAGGCGGCAAAGCCTTCGAGCGGCGAGATGCACAGCGAAAGCCCGAGCAAAAGTACGAATAGACGGGCAAAAAATTTCAAGAATCTTCTCATCGGTGTTTTCCTTTCAGTATTGCTTTCTTCAATAAGTATAACATTCTTTCCGCCTTTCCTCAAGACAAAAAGAACCGAAGCCCAAACGAGCTCCGGCGAAAACTTACTTTTTGCATATTCCGAGGCGGCAGTTTAATCCTCACGCTTTTTGCGCGTCCTGAGTTTCTCTATGCCCGTGCCAATCGCAAGACCGGCGGCGGAGACGACCGCACCTATGGGCAGGGTGATTAAATCGTCGAGGTGCACCGCTATGTCGCCTGCGGAAACGCCCGTTGAAGCGGCGTTGGCGAGAGTAAAGGTCAGAAACGGAATGAGAGTGTACATAAGAGCGAGTATAGGCACCGCCCACCATTTTCTTCTGCCCCAATAGCCGTTTGCGCCTATGAGCAGCGAGATGACGAATGTGACCAGCGGGACTGCACCCCATATNNTATAACGAGCACGGCATACGCGCCCGCGTCCGACCCGGAGACGGCGAGCCAGAAAAACGCGACCGACACTGCCCATATGACGAGATATGCGGCGACGAGCACGAGCTTTCCGAGTCTGCGGCGGCTCTTGACGATATTTGTGCTCTCTTCAAGATAGTTGAGATAGTTTGACACGGTTTTTTCCTCCTTCAGCAGGCGGTCAAGGCTGACGGAATAGAGGTCGCTCATTCTTATGACGCTCATTATATCGGGATAGGTCTTGCCCGTCTCCCAATTCGATACGGTCTGGCGGCTCACGCCGAGCGACTCCGCCACGCTCTCCTGAGTCAGTCCCGCCGCGTTTCTCGCGTCCCTGAGCTTCTTTCCGATATCCATCTGCCGCGCCTCCTTTTTTCGCTTTCAGTTTACGCAAAAAACAGTCGTGTGTCTATCAAAAGCGTTTTACATCTGCGCATTTTCCGCGTCAAAATACTTTTACACATCGATTATATCACGCTGTGCGGGTGTTTTCCATATTGAATTTGGGGTGTGGGGTTGTGTATCAATAAATCCGTGCGAATTTTGCGGACGGATGATATCCGCACCAATGCGTCCAAATAAAGATTTCGTGCCGCTTTCGCGGCATCGGTGCGTCGAGTCGCCACACCCCTACAAATCCCGCGCCAATAAAGTTGTACGGAGTTCTCGGGCGATGGTATCCGCCACATTGCGCACTTTTTCACTACTCACTTTTGCTTATTACTTTGAGCGAAGCGAAACAAACCCCTCAGTCTCGACTTACGCCGAGCCGGTTCTCTTACAGGGGAGCCAATGTTGAAAAACAGCCGCCCGGGAAATGACCCTCGGGCGGCTGCGGTTATTATTTTTCTATGCTGTTGAAAATTTCTCTCGCCGTCTGCGCGTCGGCGGCTATCTGATCACCGAGCGAATCGAGCGAATTGAAGACCCTTTCGGGGCGGATATATCTGAGCAATTTTACCTCAACATTTTTTCCGTAGAGGTCGCCGGAGAAGTCGGTTATGCAGGTCTCGCTGCGCAGATCGTCGCAGGTGAACGACGGACGGCGTCCGATGTTCGTGACCGCCGCGTGCAACTTTCCGTCTATCGGCACTGCCGAGGCATATACGCCGAACTTCGGGACGATAAAGCCCTCGGGGAAATGCTGGTTTATCGTCGGCGCGCCTATCAGCCTGCCGCGCCTGTCGCCGCTGACGACGGTGAATTTATAGGAAAATTCGCGCCCGAGCATGGCGTTTGCGTCTTCAACATCGCCCTCGGCAAGCGCGTTTCTTATCCTCGTCGAGCTTATCGCCGCACCGTTATAGTCGGTGCGCTCAGCCACAGCGCATAAAATTCCGTGCGCCTTGCAGAGCTCTTCGAGGTCGCGGGAATCCGCGGCGGCGCTCTTTGCGAAGCGGTAGTTATATCCGCAGCAGACAGCACCCGCGTTCAGCTCACCTATCAAAATATCGTTGACGAACTGCTCCGCCGACATATCGGCGATGCACCCGAACGATATCTTTTTGACGGTTATGCCGAGACTTTCGAGCATTTCGTCGCGCGCCTGCGGGGTCATCAGCTCCGGGGGAGCTCCCGCGCCGACAACCTTCAGCGGGTGCTCGTCAAAGACGAGGGCACACGGCTCGAAGCCGTCTTTTTCAAACGAGAGAGCGAGGTTGAGCACAGCCCTGTGACCCCGATGGAGTCCGTCAAAGCTGCCCAAAGCAACCGATCGGCGCTGTGTCATTCCTGTCTCCCCTTTCAGAATTACTTGCCTCTGAACTGCTGCTTGAGTCTCTTCTCCTTCGAGAGAATGCGCTTTCTGAGTCTGAGCGACTTGGGCGTAACTTCAAGCAGTTCGTCGTCCTTTATGAATTCCATGCACTGCTCGAGGCTCATCTCCGTATAGGGCACGAGGCGCAGCGCGTCGTCCGAGCCCGATGCACGGGTGTTGGTCAGATGCTTGCTCTTGCAGATGTTGCAGACTATATCTTCATTCTTGGCGCATTCGCCGACTATCATACCCTCGTAGACTTCAACGCCCGCGGGGATGAACAGCCTGCCTCTGTCCTGAGTGTTGAACAGACCGTATGCTGTGCTGACGCCGGTCTCGTGAACGACTATCGAGCCGCGCTCGCGGGTGACTATCTCGCCTTTGTAGGGCTCGTAGCCGTCGAAGAGCTGGTTCATGATGCCGTTGCCGTTGGTGTCGGTGAGGAACTCGGCGCGGTAGCCGATGAGTCCTCTCGACGGGATGCGGAACTCAAGATGAGTTGCGCCGCCGTCACGCGTGCCCATGTTGACAAGCTCGCCCTTGCGGGATCCGAGCTTCTCTATAACAGCGCCGACATACTGCTCGGGGACTTCGACTATGAGCAGCTCCATAGGCTCGCAGGTCTTGCCGTTTATCTCTTTGAGAATGACCTTCGGGCGCGAAACCTGGAACTCGTAGCCCTGGCGGCGCATAGTCTCAATGAGAATTGACAGATGCAGCTCGCCGCGTCCGGAAACTTTGAAAGTATCAGTCGAATCGGTCTCTTCAACGCGCATGCTGACATTCGTCTCGACCTCCTTGAACAGGCGGTCTCTGAGATTTCTCGAGGTAACGAACTTGCCCTCGCGTCCCGCGAACGGGCTGTCGTTGACCATGAAGTTCATGGATATCGTGGGCTCGTCTATTTTTATAAAAGGCATCGGCTCGATGCAGTCCGGAGAGCAGGCGGTCTCGCCGATATTTATGTCGCTGATACCGGAGATGCAGACAATATCGCCTGCGGCGGCGGAATCGACCTCGACGCGCGAGAGTCCCTCAAACTGATAGAGGCGCGACACCCTGACGTTCTCCTGAGTGCCGTCCGTTTTGCAGAGCACTATTGGCTCGTTCTTCTTGACCCTGCCGCGCTCAACTCTGCCGACGCCTATTCTGCCGATATAATCATCGTAGTCAAGGCTCGTAAAGAGTATCTGAAGCGGGGCATCGACGTCGCCGTCGGGAGCTTCGATATGCTCGAGAATAGCGTCGAGCAGCGGGCGCATATCGCCCGAGCGGACATTTGGATCGAGCGATGAATAGCCGTCTCTTGCCGAAGCGTAGACAACGGGGAAATCGAGCTGATCCTCCTCGGCGCCGAGGTCGATAAACAGGTCAATGACCTCGTCAACGACTTCCGCGGGGCGCGCATTGGGTCTGTCGACTTTGTTGATAACAACGAGAACTTTCTTCTTGAGCGCAAGAGCCTTCTTGAGGACGAAGCGCGTCTGGGGCATGCAGCCCTCAAACGCATCGACGAGCAGAAGCACGCCGTCGACCATCATGAGTATACGCTCGACCTCGCCGCCGAAATCGGCATGACCGGGAGTGTCGACGATATTGATTTTCACGCCGTTATAGTGGACGGCGGTGTTCTTTGAAAGTATTGTTATTCCGCGCTCACGCTCAAGGTCGTTGGAGTCCATGACTCTGTCCTGAACCTGCTCGTTGGCTCTGAATATGCCGCTCTGCTTGAGCATCTCGTCGACGAGGGTGGTCTTGCCGTGGTCGACGTGCGCTATTATGGCTATATTTCTTACGTCTTCTCTCTTTGCCAAAAGAATTCACCCATTCCTGAAAAATTTGTGATGATAAAAGTTGAAAGCGGTCTGCGGATGGTCGTTTTTCCGTCAGCGCGCACAAAAACAAGAGCGCATCTTTGTGCGTCCTGACGAAAAAACCCCCGTCAAACGACCGCGCCGCCGCCAAATGCGGCATAAAAAGCTAAAATTATAAAAGCTTCTAAAAAGCACTATTTCGGCGGAACATAAAAGTTCCGCCGAAAATGAGTGTATGTTTAATTATTCGCCCTTCATCTCAAGGAGCTTGACCTTGCCCTCATAGGAGGCAACGCTGACCTTGATAGAATCGGTGATAGCAGCCTTGATGTCGTCCTCAGTAACACCGAGATCTTTGTAAGCGTAGTCGGTGGGCATGAAGAGATCAAGATCCATGATATCCGGAAGACCCATGGGATCAATACCGCTGTCGATGCCCTTCTCGGCATACTCTTTAACGATACCCTTGAGTCCCATTCTCATCATCCACGGCGGGATGCCGATGATCTTTCTGTTATCGCCCATGCCTCTTGCGGCGTAGACTATCTTGAGGAACGGAGCCCACTTCATATTGTAGCAGCTGATGGGCCATGCCTTTGCACCGGTGCTGCGCTCAGCCGCGCCGACGATGGACTCGCCGACCTGGCGGACTGTAAGCATTGCTGTGCCGCCTCTGGGATACATGGTGAAGGGAAGCTTATCCATTCTCTTGATCTGCTCGATAAGGATAACCCAAACGGGCTTTCTGCCGGGCTGGGTGCCGAAGATATAGGGCAGCTCAAGAACGGCAACATCGAAGTTGTCATCGGCATAGGAAAAAGCAACATTCTCCTGGTCGATACGGCTTCTGATATAGGGGTGCTTCTCGCAGAGCTTCATATCCGGGCGCTCTTTGGCAAGGTAGGAGAAGTAAGAGCCGAGGATAACGGCCTTCTTATAACCGAGCTCCTTGCAGATGGGAAGAAGTCTCTTGAGGGGAGCGATGTTGTACTTGTAGTAAGCATCGTAAACGGGTGCGGGGAATTCGACTCTCTCGTCGACGCCTGCGGCGAAAACGAAGCAGTCGCAGCCGGCCATGAGCTCTCTGATCTCATCGTCGGTCTTCTCGTAAATATTGCACATTACGATCTCCATCTCCTCGGGGATGGGAGCTCCTTCGGGAAGGGGCGGAAGAGCAACAGACTTGACGCTGTGGCCTCTGTCAATGAAAATACGCGCTGCGGCGCTGCCGAGAAGGCCGGTGCCGCCGATCATAAATACCTTCATTTTGTTTACCTCCAATTTATTTGCATTAGCTTTTTTATTATACTTTTTATATCGGTAATAGTCAAGCAATAAACGACAAAAAAGTGTACTAAAGTACAAAAATTTCCGCTGCTTTCTTTGTATAAAAAATCACCGCTCCTGAATTTCCTTGCCGCTCATGTGCTCTATATCTATTTCATACATCCGCACGGCCTTTCCCGAAACGGCGATTTCCTCATCCGCAAGGCTCTCGTCGGGATAGTATTTCATCGCGAGGCGTTTGACCAGAATCAGCGTCTCAGCGCGGTCTTCGACAACGTGGCATCTGCCGAACACGACTGCGCTGCGCACAAACGGCGCCCACGCCTCTTCACGGATAATCTCGTTCCCGTATGCCGTGAAACACACTTTATCGCATTTATTTATTGAGTCCGCCTTGTGACCCGCTTTTGCGCCGTGGAAATATATCTTTCCCGCCTCTTCGTCATAGAGATAGTTTATCGGTATCGCATAAGGATATCCGTTATCGCCGTTGACGGCGAGCACTCCGCGGCGGGCTGAGCGCAGAACTTCTTTTGCCGCTTCTTCGCCGAGGGCATTTTTACTTTTGCGAACAGGTCTGAACATAATATCTTCTCCGGTGATTTTTAAATTATTGTAGCAGAAACGCGCATGGAAATCTATAGAAAAACGCCCGAAGAGCGTCTGAACTCTCCGGGCGTCTTTGTAGTTTTATATCAGAGAGCTGTTATCAGTCCTCTTTTTTCCTCTTTGCAGAGCAGCCGATAACGAATGCCGCGCCTGCAAATGCAATGAGCATTACGGGAGCTGCCGCGCCGGTGTTCGGCACCTTGCTGTCGCCCTCGGGCTTATTCGTATCGGGTCTTGTCGAGGGGACAAGCGGGCTTGCGGGATCCGAGGGATCGAGCGGCTCGTTCGGGTTTGCGGGATCGGAAGGCTGGTCGGGATCGCCGGGCTTTGCGGGATCTTCCGGCTTTGCAGGCTCTTCCGGCTGCTCGGGATTCTCGGGTTCTTCCTTCTCTGCCTTTGAGAGCGCGAAGGAGTCGATTCTCGTTGCGCCGTCCTTTGCCTCATCGTCGAGCATGTAAGCGTCGAAATAGAGCTGGCTGCCGTCGATGGTTATCGCGGAGAACACCGCGTTATCCGCATCGTAGATAGCCTCGGCTCTCGGGAAGAGCTTGTCGGTATCCTTGACATCCTTGGTCTGGTAGTCCTTGACACCCGCGCATGCGCTGATGACATAGACGGTGCCCTCGGGATTGAGCTTGGCGGTGTACTCTCTGCCGCCGAAGGTTATCTTCTGCTCCTCAGCCTTGACAATTTCGTTGTTGTCCATGACATCGGTGCGCAGATAGACATGGTCGTGACCCTGGAGGACGATATCGATGCCGAGGTCGGGCATGAGTCCGCAGAGCTGCTTGCGCATAGCCTTGACATCCTTGTCGTCATAGTGCGAGCCGTTGGAATAGAGCGCCTTATGGAGAACAACTATCTTCCACTGAGCGTCACTTGCCTGGGCGTCCGCCTTGAGCCATGCGAGCTGATCGTTGCTGAGCGCCTTATCCTCGCTGAGGTTGTTGGTGTTGAGGACGATGAAGTGAGCGTTGTTGTAATCATAGGAATAGAACACGCCGCTCTCTCTGTCCTGATCGACTGTCTCAGGCAGGACGAAGTTCTGATCGAGCATATATCCGCTCTTCTCGTGGTTGCCCGCGGCAGGCATTATAGCGGTGTTCTTGATGTTCTCAGAGGCATTGAAGAACCACTGCCACTGCTTGAAGTGCTTGGTGTAATCGACCTGGTCGCCAGCGCTGGCAAAGAACTTGCCCTCGGGGAACATCTTGAGCGCGGTATCGACTACCTTGCCCCATGTGCCATACTGAATGGCGTTCTGCGACTGCTCGTCGCTGACATGGAAGAAGGTGAAGGAATCGGAATTGTCCGCAGTCTCGATTATACCCGTATCGCTCCACCAGCCGCGCTTTGCATCGCCGACTCTGTAGCAGTACTTCGTGCCGGGCTTGAGGCCGGTTATAGTCGCGGTGTGGCGGTTGACATTGATACCGCAGGAGATGAAGCCGATAACGCCGAGATCGACGCCGGGATACTCTCTCTTGACGAGCTCGGAGGTCGTGCTGACCTTGACTCCCTCGGGAAGCTTATCTGTGAAGGTCGGGTTCTCCGAATACTCGGCTATCTGAATGTCGGAATTCTTGAGGCTGTACTTTGTATACCAGTTGATACTTCTCTCGGTCGATGCGTCGCCGGAGAAAGTTGTGCCAATATTCGAGGGCAGACGCATATTGTCCTGCGTGACCTCGGGCTTGACGGGACCGTCATAAACGAGGGTGACATTGAGGTCGGACTTTGCCGCAGGATTCGTATCCTCGACGAGGCTGCGGATCATCCTGCCGACGGTATAGCCGATGCTGTCATACTGGCTCTGGGTCATGTACTCGTCGATAAGGACGGTGTTGAGTATATTGCGGATGCTGCTGTACTTCTCGGGCAGGAGATTGAGCACGCTGTAGATAACGTTCTCATAGCTCGGATTGCCGCGGAAGAGGATCTGCATGATGATATCGGTCACAACGCCTATGGGGCTGGTGACAGAACCGGCGGGGAAGAGCTTGCCGGGGTTGAACTGGAGGGTCGAGAGGATCTCGCCCTCGACGACATCGTTGAGCAGGGTGTCGATAAGGAAGTTGATGAGCTCCTTTGCGCCGTCTCTGTTCTCAAAGTAGTCAAGGACATCGTTCATGAACTTGTCGTCGCTGATATCCTCGTCGGCGTTGTAGAGAGTGTAAAGAACGGTGTAAGCGGCGTCCTCGAGGGTGCCCTTCTCGTTCTTGCTCTCCATGCCCATGGTCTCATAGAACTTGGTGCACTTGTAGTCGGAGACCTGATAGTTGAGAGCCTTTGTGACTACGCCGTCAATAACCTCCATGACATGGTCGGGGTTATTGATATAAGCTTTATCGACCTGCGCGCACAGATCCTTGATGAAGCTCATGACATTGGTGCTGACAGTCAGTATCTCAACGCTGCCGACCTCGAAGCCGTTCGTGCCGAGCGCGTCGACGATTATCTTCTCAAGGTCGATTCCCGAAGCCTCAAGGTATGCATAGAGTCCGCCGGCCTCCTGAATGTCCTCGAAGATGCCGGAAAGGGCATTGTCGATCGAGGTCATGGCGAAGTTGTGAAGATCGCCGGGACCATAGGTCTTGAAGAACGAGAAGCTGTTCTTATAGGGCTGAGCATAAGTCTTTGATGTGCCATTGGGGAAGTTGACGACGATGGGTTTATCCTCGTCGACTTCGTGGGACTTTGCATCGCAGATTATCTTGCCATCCTGAGTATTGTCAAATGTGACGGTTCTGAACTTGTTCGGGAAGCCCGAAAGAGATGTGGTCTCGATATCATAGAGAGTCTCGCCGTTGTCGCTGACATGGGAGGCGATATCGGGGGTGTGAAGATGTCCGCTGAAGACAAAGTGCATACCTGCGTCTGCAAGAGCCTCGGAGCACTCCATCCAATCGTCAAGCACGAAAGCACCGAAGATTTCAGGCTCGATGGTCATGTGGGGAACGAAGTTGTGGTGACCCATGCCGATGATAGTCTCGCCGTTTTTCTTCGCCTTTTCGCACTGCTTGAGCACCCACTGCATAAGCTCGGGGGTGATGCTGCCCGCAGTCTCCTGAACATCGTCGCCCTTGGCGGTAACATCGGACGAATACTTGTTGGTATCCATGACGATGAGTCTGTAGCCGCCCTTGAGGCTTATAGCGTAGGAGAGCTGACCCGCCTGACCTGTGGTGGGGGTGAAGACATCTTCTTTTTCGTCCGTCACAAGGTCGCGTCCGAGATTATTATAGATCTCGCGGAATGCCTCGGGAGAGGTGACTTCTCCGGACTCTTTGACGCCGTTTCTGAAGGTCAGTCCGCGATAGTTGTTGACATCGTGGTTGCCGTTGACAACGATGACCGGGATACCGGTCTCCTTCTCAAACGCTTCGAGCTTCGCTGCAAGAGCCTTGTGACCTGCAAGCTCGCCGTTGAGGGTAAGATCGCCGGGCAGGAACACATAGTCGCTCTTCTCGGCGGCGGCCTTGTCGAGAGCCGCTGTCAGGAGCGCGTCAACCTCGTTGTGCTGACGGGAGCCTTTATCGTTCCATTCGTTGTAGGCTTCGCTGAATCCGTTCTCCGTGTCTCCGGTTCCTTTTTCGGAATCAGCAAAATAGTGAATGTCGGAGATTGTTGTGATTTTGATCTTGCCTTTTTCGCTCTGAGCAAAAGCACTGAAAACTCCGGTCGGGAGGGCGGCAAGGACGAGGGTCATGCAGACTATAACTGCGATGACGCGTCTTGCCAGTCTTCCTTTGTTTTTCATTTCGTTTCCTCCTTTTTTCTGGTTTTATGATAAACAAAAAAAACGAAAATGCTTAATCCTCCAGGGCGTCCGTCTGCCCGGCTATGCCGAGATATGCGTCCGCCTCGGCGGCGTCCATGCTCTCGATCCCCTTGAGCTTGCCCGCCATGATACGGTTTCTGTCCTGCGCAGCAACAAGGGTGCGCCCCGCCTCGTCTATCTTTTTCTTCGCCTTGTCGAGCACGTCGCCGAACTTCTCATACTGCGCCTTAGCGACGGAGAGCAGGCGGCGGACCTCATTCGCCTTCTCGTTTATCGCCACGGCTCTGAAGCCCATGGAGAGGGAGTTGAGAAGCGCCGTTATCGTAGTCGGTCCCGCTATCATGATGTTATATTCGCGCTGGATGCGCTCGGCTATTCCCGTGCGCGAGGACGCGATTTCGGCATAGAGTCCCTCGGTCGCGAGATACATTATCGCAAACGGGGTCGTCGCCGGAACATTTATGTATTTTGTGACGAGCTTTGCTTCGCTCAGGACTCTGTCCTCAAGTGCCTTGCGCGCCTTGGCGACTTCTTCGGCATCCGCGCTGTCTGCGGCGGAGCAGAGGCGCACATAGTCCTCCATCGGGAACTTTGAGTCAACGGGGAGATAGGCGTCCGCTCCGCCGTCGCCGGCAGGGATGCGGATAGCAAACTCGACGCGCTCGGAGCTGCCCGGGCGGGTGGCGAAGTTTTTCTCGTACATATTGGGTATCGTCTGGTCGAGTATGCCCTCGAGCTGGACTTCCGCCCATGTGCCGCGCGCCTTGACATTCGTCAGCACGCGGTTAAGATTCGTGACATTCGTTGTAACACCCGTCGAAAGCTCTTTCATCTCGCCGAGCGATTTGTAGACATTTTCGAGCTGCTCGGAAACAGTCTTGAACGAGCTGTCGAGTCGGGTCGTGAGGGTCGAGGAGAGCTTCTCGTCGACGGTCGCGCGCATCTCATCGAGCTTTTTCTCGTTGCTCTTCTGCATTTTCTCTATCGACTCTGCAATAATTCTCGACTGTCTGTCGTTTTGTTCTATGTTATTGCGGCGGATAGTGTCGAGCGACTTTGAGAACATATCCGTCAGCTGCTGCTGATGCTTGAAATTCGCCTCGGTCATGAGTGCGAGACGCTCATTCATCTTGTCGAGCGATTCGGTAAGCTCGGAGCGCATGTCCTTCTGATTGTCCGCGCTCTCTCTGCGGCTGCGCTCGAACTCGTCGCGCAGCTGACCCTCGAGCGAGCTGACTTTATGCTCAAGCTCCTTTATCTGCCCCTCCTGCGCGGAGGGGCGGCTGAGCTTCGTTATAATGATCACGAGCAGCACGGCGCAGACAGCCGAAAGAACCGCCGCGATATATAAAACAGCGTTCATAATTTCAATCCCCAAAATATGTAAGATACGATAAAGAATTGTAACAGATTTTTTAAAAAATTGCAACATTTATACAGATATATATTTAAAACAATAAAGATTTTTTGAATAATATTATATCCACCGGATAATCTTTGCAATTAACGGTTGATAACTGAAGCGGTTTTATGCTACCATATAATGTATCTGAAAGGGGCTGCGCGTTCCGAAAAAATCATGCCTCAGACTGCCTGCGAAAATTGTATAAATACGCCGGCGTTTTCGATATACGGAGGAAAAGCATGAAAAAAATTACAAGAATAGCTTCAATATTTCTTTCGCTCGCGCTGATATTCACAGCCGCCGCCTGCGGCAAGGACGGCTCGGGCGCAGCGCTGAGCTATCCGATAGCGGTTCAGCCGGATTGCCTCGACCCGCAGATAGCGCAGGGCGCGGAGGCAAAGACCGTCGTGCTCAACTGCTTCGAAGGGCTTGTCCGCAAGGACGCGGATGGCAAGTATTCCCCCGCCGCGGCGAAGAGCTGGAGCTATGATGCGTCCACTCTTACTTACACCTTCAAACTCCGCGAGGACGCACGCTGGGTCATAATGAAAAAGGCATTCAAACCTATACTCGGCGACAACATAGACAAAACTTTCGACTCCCGCGTCACGGCGGCGGATTTCGTTTTCGCGCTCAGGCGCGCGGTATCGCCCGCAACAGGTGCGCCCGAAGCGCTGAGCCTCGGAGTCATAAAGAACGCCAAGAGCATAATAAACGGCAAGATGTCCTCCGACAAGCTCGGCGTGCAGGCGGTCGGCGACTTTGAGCTGCGCATAACGCTCGAAAGTGCGACGGACGAGTCGGCTTTTCTCGATCTGCTGACAAAGGCAATATGCATGCCCTGCAACGAGACTTTCTTCAACGCTACCAAAGGGCGCTACGGACTTGACTATTCGACGCTCCTGTGCAACGGTTCGTTCTATCTCTCATATTGGCTGCACGACTCCGCACTGACTATAAAAAACAACGACGACTACACCGGATCTTTCCCCGCGAAACCCGCGAGCGTGTCGCTCGTAATTGACAGCGACAACGAGCAGAAGCTCACTTCCCTGCTCGACGGCACCTACTGCGCCGCCCAGCTCGGCACGACCGCGCCCGATTCGTCCGGTCTGTCCGTAACAAAGAATTACGACACCGTCTGGGCGTTGTGCTTCAACTGCGCCGACGCGCCGCTCTCCAATGTATCGCTGCGCCGCGCGCTCTGCACGGCGGTCGATTACAACTCGCTGACGCTTGAGAGCGAAGATATGCAGAAGACTTATTCTGTAATCCCGCCCACCTGCTCCGTCGGCGAGGGAGCGGATCTCAACAGCGAGCCGGTCAGCATACTCGGCTACGACATGAACAGATCCGCCGGATACTGGACTCAGGCGCAGAAAGATCTCACGAGTAAACTGAGCCTTGAGATAATCTGCCTGCCCGAGCACGAAAACGCCATGCGCCGCATGATACAAGGCTGGCAGAAAGTGTTCGGTCTGAGCGTCAATTTTACAGTCACCGCACTCGACAGCGCGACTCTTTCCTCGCGCGTGCAGGACGGCGACTATCAGATAGCCCTGACCTCCATGTCCGCGGGCATAACGGACGCCGCCGGTTTTCTTTCGACGCTCACCTCGCAGGGAACGAATAATATCGTCCGCCTCAGCGACGCGCATTTTGACGCGTCCGTCAAGAATCTCAAGGCACTGAGCGGCTCCGAACTCGTCAAGGCCTGCCGCAGTGCGGAGGGCAGACTGCTCTCGCTCGGCGCGGTGCTCCCGATGTTCATAACCCCGAGCTATTTTGCAACGGCGAAGGGCGTCAACGGCTTGAGCGTTGACCCGGAGAGCTCGGCGGTCGATTTTGTTTTCGTAACGGCAAAGGACTGACAGGATGAAAAAGAAAAATAAACTCAAATATATACTCCCCGAAAATCGGACGGTGCGCATCGTGCTCGCCGTCTTTTTCTGGTTATTGGCGGCGGCGTGCGCCGGATGCATATTCTGGCTTTCGAGCCGGGACGGTACTCAGTCAAAGGACATGAGCGACAATGTGCGCGGAATTTTGGCGAAGCTCTTCGGTCCTCTTCTAAACAGCTTTATTGTGCGAAAATTCGCGCATTTCTTCGAATATGCTGCGCTCGGATTTCTTATCGGCTGCGCGCTTTTCCTCAGCCGCAGGCGTTTTTCGCCCGTTATCTCCGTCATTTGCAGCACCCTTTATTCAGTCAGCGACGAGATACACCAGTATTTCGTCCCCGGACGCGCCTGCCGCATTTTTGACGTCGGAGTCGACACCCTCGGCGCGCTGACGGGCACACTTATCCTCACGCTTATAATTCTTATAGTAAACTCAATTGCAATGCACTTAAAGGAAAAATATTCCTCGTAAATTTTTAGCATTTCTATTGTCGTTTTATAACAGTATATGATATAATAAAGTTTATATAGAGACTTTTTGGCTGAGAGGTATATTCAATGGATCATAAAGAGGGGCTCATAGTCGGGCGCAACGCAGTGCTTCAGGCTCTCGAAAGCGGCAGAACGATAGACAGCGTGACCGTTGCACAGGGTCAGCGCGGCGGACAGGCGGGCAGAATAATAGACATCTGCCGCGAGCGCAAGATCCCCGTCAAATTTGCCGATCAGCGCAGGCTCGACCGCCTCTGCGACGGCGCGGCGCATCAAGGCGTTGCGGCATTTGCCGCGGCTCACGAATACGCCGAGATGGACGATATCTTCGCCCTCGCCGAGAGCAGGAACGAAAGCCCGTTCATAGTCGTGTGCGACTCGCTTGAAGACCCGCATAATCTCGGCGCCATACTCAGAAGCGCGGAGGCGGCCGGAGTTCACGGGGTAATTATCCCGAAGCGCAACTCCGTGACCCTCAACTACACAGTCGCCAAGACCTCGGCGGGTGCTATTGAATATGTCCCCGTGGTAAAAGTCGCGAACCTCCCCGCCGCCATTGACGAACTCAAATCGCGCGGCGTCTGGATATTCGGCGCGGACATGGACGGCACGGATTACACCGCCCTCGACTACAGCGGCAGCATCGCTCTCGTCATCGGCTCCGAGGGCAAAGGCATAGGTCGCCTCGTGCGCGAAAAATGCGACTTTATCGCCTCCCTGCCGATGCGCGGCAAGATAAATTCTCTCAACGCCTCCGTCGCGGCGGGAATCCTCATGTTCGAAGCGGCGAAACACAGGAACTGACTTTTATCCGATTTAGTATATACAATTGGGGTGAGATGAGTGGAAAACAGACCTTCCGATAAGCGGAGCAAGATTTCACTTGACAAAGTTCTCCGCGAAGTGGCGGAGCTTGAAAACAGCCGCAGCGAACCGGACAGAATCTGGTCGCTGAGCGACATAGACGATCTGTTGGCGAGCACCGGCAGCGATTCCGCGGCACCTGCCGACGAGGACGACACCGAGCTTCTGACAAGCATCGACTACTATAAAGACAGATACTCTGACGATGACACACCGTCGGAGTATGAGACTATATACACTCAGAAGGAAGCTGAAGAGCCGGCAGACCGGGCAGACGAACCTGTCAAAGACCCCGAGGCGGAATTTGCCGAAGAGCCGGAAGCTGAAACCAAGATTCCGTCAGCCGAAGCAGAGATTGCCGCAGAACCCGAAATTGAAGAATCTGCCGAATCCGACGATGCGGAGCAGGCTGATGAAGAAGCCGTCGAAGACGAAGAGCCCGAGGCATCCTCAGACGAAGCAGATTCCGCAGAGTCGGATAAGTCCGAAGAATCTATTGACGAAGCTTCTTCTATAGAATCCAAAAGCGAAGCGGCGGCAGAAGCTCCCGCAGAGCCGGAGGAAGAAGCCGAAGCGGTGCAGGAGTCTGCCGACGAAGCAGAGACGGAAGTCGGAGAAGTTAAGGCTGAAGAAGTTCCCACCGATGAGAGCGAGGATATATACTCCGATTCAAAATTTGAGCTGTCCGTTGTGAAAGCCGACGAAGATGATGATGTTCACGAATCTGACAATGAAGTTGATACAGACGAATCGGATGAATCAAATGAAACCGATGAGTCCGACAAAGACAACAACATTCTGACGCTCCACGGCGAGGAAGAAGAGTCCGAGGACGAGGATGAAGCCGAGAAAAAGCCGACGGTAGAGGAGCTTTTCGGCGCGCCCGCGTCGAGATATTTCGGCGAGCCAAGCGAAAAGCCGGAGGAGGACTCCGAGCGTGAGAGTCGCGCCATACCAGGTCTGTTCGGCGACACAGTCGTGTTCGGTCCGATGAAATCCCTCTCCGAGCCGGCAAAGGACAAGCCGGATGATGAATATAAGACAAAGCTCATGACCGCTATAGGCTCGGCAAAAGCACCGCAGAGCGCCGAGACGATAGAGAAGCCCGGAGTTATCTTAAAGCGCGGTCCGCTCTCCGAGACCTCGGGGCTCGAGCCCCTGCCGCAGGTCATTCCCGCCGAAGAATTTGTCGGCTCGGAGGACGATAAACCCGCATCGATAGAGGATCAGCCTTTCACGAATCCCGCCGCCGGCAATCAGCCGGAGGAGGAGCAGATGATGCTCAGCGGCTTCGGCGAAGAGCCGGAGACCGAAAAGATAGACGAAGACGAGCTTCGCAGCGAGCTTGAAAAAAAGAGGGCAGAGAAGAAGAAAAAGTTCGTCCTGTTAGGCGGCATCGGCGATGATGACCCGCAGGAGGGTGAAGATCAGCCCGAAGAGAAAGAGAACGAGCCGGAGGAGCAGCCAGAGAAAAAGAAAAAGCACTCCGAGAAAGCTCCCCTCGAATACGAGAAGCCCGAACAGCGCGGAAGAGTATATAACAGCCTCAAGAACGCTGCATCGCAGTTCAAGACCTCGGTTATCGGTCTGTGTGTGCTCGAGGGCGTATCGCTGCTTCTGCTGCTCGTGCCGAAAATTCTCGAATGGGCGGCGATAGACGCGCCCGCATTCGACCGCGGAGGCGCGGGACTCGCGGCGGCTAATATAGTGCTTCTGCTCGCGTCGTTCTATCTCGCGTTCCCGAATATTTTATCCGGCGTAAAAGCGCTTGCAAACGGTCGCGTGACCGGCGGCGCAGTCGGCGGGCTGACATTTATACTCGCTTTTGTTCAGGCGATACTCTCGTTCTTCAACAAATCGCCCGAGGGCGCTTCGGGCATGTTCTACTGCGTGGCGGCGATATTCGCCCTGCTCATGACCGCCGAAAACAGCAGCCGCGGCACGGCGCGCGTGATGCAGAATTTTCTCTTCTGCACCGCAAAGCGCAAGTCGGGACTCTACGGCATAAGGGCTATCGAGAGCGAGAAAGATGCTTTTGAGGTCGGACGCGCACTCAAGATGGGCAACCCCGACATTTTATATTCCGGCAGAGTCGAGTTCCCCGCCGATTTCATCAAAAATTCCGAGGCCAACTCCCCTGCGGACAGCTGCATAAAGCGCAGCCTGATAATTTCTTCGGCGGTCTCCGTGCTGCTCGCGATTATATCGGGCATAATAACAAAAGACATCTTCCAGGCGTTCGGCGTGCTCACCGGCGCGTTCTGCCTGACCTCGCCCTGCGCCATTGAACTCGCGCTGATGATCCCGCTCTATCTTGAGAACAGGAAGCTCAACTCAGAGGGCGGCATGATAGCGGGCTACGATGCGGCTCTCGAATGTTCAGAAGCTGTCGCTGCATCTGTTGACAGCGCCGATCTCTTTGACCGCGCAGCGTGCGAGATGCACGGAATGAAGGACTTCCACACCGTGCGAATAGACGACGTTCTGCTCTACGCAGTCGCTATAGTGCTCAAATCCGGCGGTCCGCTCACAGATGTTTTCAACCGCATTATCGGCGGCTCAACCGAGCTTCTGCCGCCCGTGCGCGACATGATATACGAAGACAGACTCGGTCTCTCAGCCACAATATATAATCAGCGCGTGCTGCTCGGCAACCGCAACCTGCTCACGCACCACAATATCGAAGTTCCGCTCAAGTCCGAAGAAGACAAGGTCAAACGCAACGGGCGCAAGATTCTCTACATAGCTATTGACTCGCAGGTCGCGGCGATGTTCGTTTTCAACTACGCCGAGGACGCCTCGCTCAAGGATTCGATAAACGAGATGGCGGATAACGGCTTCAGCCTTGTAGTTCGCACGGACGACCCGAACGTGACCGACGAGCTCATAGCCGCCCGCTTCGGTATAGCGCAGAAAGATGTCAAAATGACGCTCTCCCACGGCGCGCGCATATTCAGCGCATACCGCGACAGCGTTGTTAATTCAGCCCCCGCAAAGGTCATGCACGACGGCTCCGCCCGCTCTTATTTCAAGAGCATAGCGGCGTGCGGCAGGCTCGCGAACTTCGCTTCGCGCTGGGCAGTGTTCGCCCTTATCGTGCAGGCGGTCGTGGCGGCGGGTGCAATCCTCTGCGTCGCGCTAAAGGCGTTCGCGTTTGTGTCGCCCCTGACGGCAGTTATAGTTCAGGCCGCGATAGTGGCTTTCAGCGTAATACTGGAAAAATTCAAAAGATAAATATACTACCCTGTAACATCTAAAAGTTTACATCCGGATGCAAATATGATTGTGTTGAACAAGGATGAAAACTTTTAGGTGTTACAGGGTAGCAGGGGCTGCGCTGAAAAAGCGACAGTCCACTTTTTGAAAGGATAAGCGGATATGCGGGAAAAATCAATCAAGACAAAAATTGATTTAAATGGCAAGACCGTGCTCGTGACGGGCGCGGCGGGATTCATCGGCTCTTTTCTCTCGGAGCGTCTGCTCTCGGACTTCGAAGATATCCGCGTCATCGGCTTTGACAGCGTCAACGACTACTACGACATCCGCCTAAAAGAATCGCGGCTCGAAAAGCTTCAAAAGCACAGAAATTTCATTTTTATCAAAGCTAACCTCGCGGACAAGGACAAAGTGAGCGAAGTGTTCCGCGAATACTCGCCGCAGATAGTTGTCAACCTCGCGGCGCAGGCGGGGGTGCGCTATTCGATAACGAATCCCGACGCCTATATCGAATCGAATCTGATCGGCTTTTATAATATCCTCGAAGCCTGCCGCCACTCATACGACGACGGCGCGACACCCGTCGAGCATCTTGTGTATGCTTCGAGCTCATCGGTCTACGGCAGCAACAAAAAAGTGCCCTACAGCACCGATGACAAGGTCGACAACCCCGTCAGCCTCTACGCCGCAACGAAAAAATCCGATGAGCTGATGGCTCACGCCTATTCGAAGCTCTATAACATCCCCTCGACGGGACTCCGCTTCTTCACGGTCTACGGACCCGCAGGCCGCCCGGACATGGCGTATTTCGGCTTCACCGACAAGCTTCTTCGCGGCGAGACGATCCGCATTTTCAACTATGGCAACTGCAAGCGCGACTTCACATATATCGACGATATAGTCGAGGGCGTTGTGCGCGTCATGCAGGGCGCGCCGGAGCGCAAAAACGGCGAGGACGGTCTGCCCGTTCCGCCGTATGCGGTCTATAATATAGGCAACCAGAACCCCGAAAATCTGCTCGACTTCGTCGACATTCTCCAGCAGGAGCTTATCGCCGCGGGCGTTCTGCCGAACGATTACGACTTTGAAGCGCACAAGCAGCTCGTACCGATGCAGCCCGGCGATGTCCCCGTGACATATGCAGACACGACCCCGCTCGAGCGCGACTACGGCTACAAGCCCTCAACCGATCTCAGAACCGGGCTGCGTAATTTTGCCCGCTGGTACAAAGATTTCTATAAGATTTGAATGACATAAATGACATATATATAAATATATCTTTCGGAGCAAAGATACCGAGGGTATACAAATTGGGAGGATCTGTATATGTAAATGTCGGCAATAAACAATCGTGTAATATTGCAAATCAGCACAATCGTGCAGAGGCGGATATTATCCGCCCGCAAAGCGTGCTTTTTATCCCACAACAACCGCATACCTCGACAGCCGCAAAACCGCGGCTGCTTTTTATTTTGCAGGCATATGGGTAATGCTTCAAAACAGTTGCAATGGCGGCGCGGAAGTTGTATAATTAATTGGTTTTGATAAATTCGCGTCGAGGGGCGGCGCATTTTGCGGCGACAAAGCGCGTCAAGCGCAAAAAATATACTGTGAGGTTTTACAATGTTCAAAGTGGGATTCGATAACGACCTTTATATCCGGAAGCAGTCCGAGCAGATAAGCAAACGCATCAAGGAATTCGGCGGCAAGCTCTATCTTGAGTTCGGCGGCAAGCTCTTCGACGACTACCATGCCGCGCGCGTCCTGCCCGGCTTCAAGCCAGACAGCAAGCTGCAGATGCTCAAAAATATCGGCTCGGATGTTGAGATAGTCATTGTCATCAACGCGAGCGATATCCAGAACAACAAGATCCGCCGCGACCTCGGCATAACCTACGACAGCGATGTGCTGCGCCTCATCGACGCATTCCGCGCGATCGGTCTTTTCGTCGGCAGCGTCGTTATCGCACAGTATAAGGGTCAGCCCGCCGCGCTTGCGTTCAAGAACAGGCTCGAAAATCTCGGCGTGCGCGTCTTTATTCACTATCCCATCGAGGGCTATCCCTATAATATCCCGCACATCGTCAGCGAAGAGGGCTTTGGAAAGAATGAATATATCGAGACCGAGCGCCCGCTCGTCGTTATAACCGCGCCCGGCCCCGGCAGCGGAAAGATGGCGACCTGCCTCTCCCAGCTCTATCACGACAACCTGCGCGGCATCAAGGCCGGATACGCAAAGTTCGAGACTTTCCCCATATGGAACCTGCCCCTGAAGCACCCCGTCAACCTCGCATATGAGGCGGCGACCGCCGACCTCAATGACGTCAACGTTATCGACCCCTACCACCTTGAAGCTTACGGCAAGACCACCGTCAACTACAACAGAGACGTTGAAGTCTTCCCCGTGCTCAACGCTATATTTGAGAAAATCGAGGGCAAGAGCCCCTATAAATCGCCTACGGACATGGGCGTCAACATGGCGGGCTACTGCATCTCCGATGACGCCGCTACCCGCGACGCCTCTTTGAACGAAATAATCCGCCGCTACTTCAGCGCGCTGTGCGACCACAAAAAGGGTCTGACCGGCGACGCGGAGCTGACGAAGATAGAGAGCCTGATGAATCAGGCAGGAGTCACCGAGGAATACCGCCGCTGCGTGCGTCCCGCGCTCGACAGAGCGAAAGAAACGGGCGCTCCCGCAGTTGCAATCGAGCTACCCGACGGCAGACTGATAACAGGCAAGACTTCTTCCCTGCTCGGCGCGAGCTCGGCGGCGCTGCTCAACGCAGTAAAACTGCTCAGCAATCAGCCCAAGGAGCAGCTGCTCATCGATCCCGGCGTTATCGAGCCGATACAGTCGCTCAAGACGAACATCCTCGGCAACAACAACCCGCGTCTGCACACGGACGAAGTTCTCATCGCGCTGACCATGAGCGCGATACAGAGCGAGCCCGCAAAGAAAGCGTTCGACGCGCTCTCGCTCCTGCGCGGCTGCGAGGCACACTCCTCCGTCATACTTTCACAGGTTGACGCGGATGTCTACCGCAAGCTCGGAATCAACCTGACCTGCGAGCCGCACTACCAGGTAAAGAAGCTCTATCACAAAGCGTAAATAATGTAAATCAGTCCGCAGGGATATCCCTCGGGCTGATTTTATATTGACAATTATGCAATTTTAAAAACCGTAAACTATGATAGAAGCCGCAACCTACGCTAGAAGCGCAAGTTGCGGCTCTTTTTGCTCTTTGGTCTGCGCCGAGTGTGGCAGCCCGGCTTATTTTGCGGGGACTGTGTGCCAAATATTCTCGGCATACTCGTTTATCGCCCTGTCAGCGGCGAATCTGCCGGAGCAGGCGGTGTTCATCAGGGACATCGAGTTCCAGCGCTTTCTGTCCGCCCAGAGCTCGTCGATCCTGTTCTGCGCCTGACGGTAGTCCGCGAAGTCCGCGAGAACCATGTAGGGGTCGTGATAGACTATAGTTCCGCTGATCTCAGGGAACTGCTTGCCGCAGAAGCCGCGGTTTATGAAATCGATAACATTGCGAAGCTCAGCATTGTTGTTGTAGAAATTCATCGGCACATAGCCTCTGCTTCTGAGATCATTGACCTCGGGGGTGGTCATGCCGAAGATAACGATGTTCTCGTCGCCGACTGCGTCGTGAATCTCAACATTCGCGCCGTCGAGCGTGCCAAGGGTTATCGCGCCGTTCATCATCAGCTTCATGTTGCCCGTTCCGCTCGCCTCGGTTCCGGCGAGGGATATCTGCTCGCTGACATCGGCGGCGGGCATCATATATTCAGCCATGGAAACATTGTAGTCCTCCATGTAGACAACCTTGAGCCTGCCCTTGACATCGGGGTCGTTGTTGATGAGATCCGCGAGGGCGCAGATGAAGCTGATTATCTTCTTCGCCATGAAGTAGCCGCTCGCCGCTTTTGCGCCGAAGATATAGGTGTGGGGCGTGAAATCGCCCGAGGGATTTGCCTTTATCGCGAGATATTTCGCGAGGAT
>DJQG01000078.1:24210-38403 GCA_002438685.1 Ruminococcaceae bacterium UBA6392
ATGGAGTTCGGGTCGAGCTCGATGCCGGTCTTTGCTTTGACGCGCTTTGCGAAGTCCGCTTTGTTCGCGGTCTTTATCTTCTCTATCTCCGCGAGCACGGCGGGGTTATCTTTATATTTTGCGAGCTTCGAGAGATTCTCGGCATCATATACGAACTCGCCGCCGATGAGGTCGCTGAGCATCGAGGTCAGGCGCGGGTTCGCCTGGCAGAGCCAGCGGCGGTGGGCGATGCCGTTTGTGACATTGCAGAACTTCTCGGGTGTGAGGGTATAGAAATCATGGAACACGCTGTCCTTGAGTATCTCGCTGTGGAGAGCGGAGACGCCGTTGACGCTGTGGCAGCAGGCGACGCAGAGGTTCGCCATGCGCACGACTCCGTTTGAGATAACAGCCATTCTCTCTACCTTGCCCGCGTCGTGGGTCTGCTCCCAGACACTGCTGCGGAAGCGGTTGTCTATCTCCTTGACTATCTGATAGATTCTCGGCAGCAGGCGGCGGAAGAGATCCTCGCTCCAGCATTCGAGAGCCTCGCTCATGACGGTATGGTTCGTGTAGGCGAAAACTTTCGTCGCAACATCCCATGCATCGTCCCAGCTGTAGCCGCACTCATCGAGCAGCAGGCGCATAAGCTCGGGGATAGCGAGAGTCGGGTGGGTGTCGTTGATATGGATAGCCATCTTGTCGCAGATATTGTCGAGCGAGCCGTATTTGCGCAGGTGGCGGTTAACTATATCCTGAACGGACGCGGAGACGAGAAAATACTGCTGGCGCAGGCGCAGGCTCTTGCCCTCGGGATGGTTATCTGCGGGATAGAGGACCTTGCTTATGACCTCCGCCATGGCGTTTTGCTCCATGGCGCGCAGGTAATCGCCCTGGTTGAAGGAGTTCATGTCGATCTCCGAGCTCTTCGCGCTCCAAAGGCGCAGAACGCTGACTCCCTTGCCGTCCTTGCCGGCGACCATCATATCATAGGGCACGGCGTGGACTTTCTTCGCGTTCTTTATATCGACGCTGTGGTAGCCCTCCTCCCAATGATCAATAACTTCGCCCTCGAAGCTGACATCGACGCTCTTCTCCTCTCGCGCGACGAGCCAGACCTCGCCGCCGGGAAGCCAGAAATCAGGCATCTCGGTCTGCCAGCCGTCAACAAGCTTCTGCTTGAAGATTCCGTATTCGTAGAGAATGGAGTAGCCCATTCCGAGATAGCCGTCGGTTGCGAGCGCGTCGAGATAGCACGCCGCGAGACGGCCGAGACCTCCGTTGCCGAGCCCCGCATCCGGCTCGCACTCATAGAGCTTGTCGAGCTTGATACCGAAATCTTTGAGCGCCTCCTCCATAACGGGTATGAGATTGAGGTTATAGAGAGTGTTCTTGAGCGAGCGCCCCATGAGGAACTCCATGCACAAATAGTATACGCGCTTCGAGCCGCTCTCTTCGCAGCGCTGCTCGAACTCGTGTCTGCCCCGTCTGAGCATATCGCGGGTTATCATCGCGATAGCCTTGTAAAACTGCTCATAGTTGGCCTCTTCGGGAGTGACGCCGAAAAAGTGCGAGAGCTTTGCGGTGATCTGCTCCTCGGCGGCCTTCTTTGTCAGTGAATAATCCATTGTATCAAACCTTTCGTTTGCTTGTGCGGCATATACTGCCGGATATATAAAATATACCAAATGTTATTTTATACCGAAAATGTAAATAATACAACCGAATACTCGCAATTACCGCCCGAACGCCCTCAGAAAAAACGAACTCCTCGGCGAGAATTTTCAATAAAAATGCCTAAAAATATCAGACACGATTGAAAAAGTAGGTGTTGTTTACAATTTGTTCACATTTATGTATACTTGATGCAACACGGCGCAATTATTCTATATGTGTACCCAAGAGGTACCGAAGAGACAACTACCTATCTGGTTTTAATAATTGTCAACTTCTTTTTTCATTTTTATTTTCTCTTTCCCCAAAGCTAAAGCCGAATGCTGCACACATTCGGCTTTAACTTTTTTTCGGGGAACTTTTTTATTTTTACAGGTCGTCTACATCCTGCACGGGCTGCGAGCCGTCGAGCGGAGTGCCCGAATAACTGCCGAGAATGTCGGTCGGGATAACTCCCTCTTTGTTCATCGGGTCGTTGTACTGCGGAATTTCGATTATCTTTTTCTTCTGCTTTTTCGGCTTGTCCACAAAAAATTCTCCTTTCTTTGCGTTTGCGTTTTTAGCTTTCCGCGCGGGCGCGCCGATATTCCGTGAAGCAGAAAGTTGAATTTGCGCGTTATTTCTGATAGAATCATCTTGTCCGAAAAACGGAGGTGCAAAAAAATGAAAAATTTCAAAAAATATATCGCCGCTCTGCTTATTTTTGTTCTCGCGCTGAGCCTTTGCTCCTGCTCGCTGATAGATCGCCTCAAGCCCGCTCCCGCGCCGGAGACGGTCAGGCTGACCTTTCCCGAAGGCACGACTGTCATTCAGGCGGCGCAGAAGCTCGAAGAGGGCGGCGTATGCACAAAGGACGAGTTCATCTCGGCGGTCAACAGCACCGAACGGGACAACAAATTCGTCAAAGCTATAAACAATCCGCAGGAGCGCCCGTTCCTGCTCGAGGGCTATATCTATCCCGACACATATGATTTCTATGTCGGCGAGGGTGCGGAAAAGGCGCTCGGACGCTTTCTCGCGAACACAGAGTCGAAGCTCACCGACGATATGTATGCTAAAGCTCAGGAAATCGGCATGTCCATGGACGAGATAATCACACTCGCTTCGATAATCCAGCAGGAGGCGTCGGTGCCGTCGGTCATGGCGAATGTCTCCTCCGTGCTCCACAACAGGCTCAAATCATTGAGCTATCCGCGCCTGCAGTGCGATGCGACGGTGTTCTATTTAAAGCGCAGCGTCAAGCCGTATATAAGCGAGGATCAGGCGGACAAGTACGATGAGTTTTACAACACCTACGACCGAAAGGGACTCCCGGCAGGTCCGATAACGAACCCCGGGATCGAGGCGATAAACGCCGCGCTGAACCCGGCGGACACGGACTACTATTTCTTCGTCACCGACAACGACGGCAACTACTATTTTGCAAAGACATACCAGGAGCATCTGAAAAACTGCAAAACGGCGGGAGTCGCGCAGTAAAAAAATTTTGCAAATATTGCTTTTCGTATCATTGAATTTTTCAGCCGCGCATAGTATAATTGGATTTTAGGCAAATCAAATATACTTCATCACAGGGGTATAAAAGAGGTATTATGAACGGTCTTATTGCATCGGCAAAGAGAATAGAAGAATACGGCGCGCTGCTCGACTGCGTCAAAAACACCCGTCTGCCCATAGGCATGACGGGTCTTTCCCATATACACAAGGCACATTTCGCCGCCGCACTGAACGCGGACTGCGGCAGACCCGTGCTCGTGATAACGGCGGACGAGGCGCAGGCTTCACGCCTTGCGCTCGACATGAAAACGCTCGGCTGCCGCGCCCTGCTCTATCCCGCGAGGGATTTTGCGTTCCGCTCGACGGAGAGCCAGTCGCGCGAATATGAGCACAGGCGGCTCGGCGTGCTCGACAAGATGCTTCGCGGCGAGGCGCAGGCGGTAATCTGCTCCGCAGAGGCGGCGTCGCAGCTGACTCTGCCGCCAGAGGAGCTTAGAAACCGCACAATTGAACTCGCCATAGGCGACGAGATGCCGCTCGAAGATATAGTAAAAGCACTGCTTCGCGCCGGCTACTCCCGCTCGGCGCAGGTCGACGGAGTCGGTCAGTATGCGGTGCGCGGCGGAGTGCTCGACTTCTTCACGCCCGGCGAGGAATATCCCTGCCGACTCGAGCTGTGGGGCGACGAAATCGACAGCATGGCGTATTTTGATATAGAAACTCAGCGCCGCACGGACAACATTGAAAAGATAAAAATAACCCCGTCAAACGAGATTCTCCCGCCCGATACGGACGAATTCGTCGAGCTGCTCGAGCGTTTCCGCTCGGAGATACGCGGCAAGGGTGCTGTCAAGGCGCGCGAGTGCGTTGACAAGGATATAGACAGAATAAAGGGCGGTCTGCGCCTGCAATCGACGGACAAATATATGCCTCTGCTCTACGATGTGGCTTCGATATTCGACTACGCAAAGGGCTATATCCTCTGCGTGAGCGAGAGCTTTTCCGTCAAAGAGCGATTCAACGCCGCCATCGGACTCATGCACGAGGCGATGAAGGCGATGTTTGAGGAGGGCGAGCTCTGCCCCGGACTTGACAGATTTTCTCTGCATCTCTCGGACCTGCTGAACAACTATGAGCAGATGGGCGCCATATACATGGACAATCTGCCGCGCGGCGGATTCGACACGCCCGTAAAGGAACTTATAGGCGTCAATGCAAGGCAGATAACCGCATGGAACGGCTCGTTCTCGGTTCTCAAGGACGACCTCGACGCGCTGACGGACAGGAATAAGCGCACCTGCGTTATCTTCGCGGGCACGCGCAAGGCCGCCGACGCACTGCGCGGCGATCTGATAGACGACGGCTATAGCGCACTCTACATGGACGAACTGCCAAACGAATTGGCTCCCGGCACGCTGACCGTTGTGCCCGGCTGTCTTTCGGCAGGATTTGAATATCCGCTGGCAAAAATAACGGTATTTACCCACTCCGGCAGGGCGGCGGTTGCTCAGCCGAAGAGAAATGTGCGCAAAAGCTCGAACGCGTTCCACAGCCTCGACGAGCTTCACCGCGGCGACTATGTTGTTCATGTCGCGCACGGCATCGGCATATTCGAGGGCATAAACAAGCTCGAAGCGAGCGGCACGATAAAAGACTATATCAAAATCCGCTACGACAAGGGCGATATTCTATATGTCCCGGTCACTCAGCTCGACCAGGTCTCAAAATACATCGGTCCGTCCGGCGACGACAAGCCAGTCCGCCTCAACAAGCTCGGCGGCAAGGACTGGCAGAAGACCCGCTCGCGCGTGCGCAGTGCGGTCAAGGATATGGCAAAGGAGCTCACGGAGCTGTATTCGCGCCGACTCAAAATCGAGGGTCACGCATTCTCGCCCGACACGGATATGCAGAGCGACTTCGAGCGCAGGTTCGAGTTCGACGAGACCTCTGATCAGCTCAGATGCATCGATGAAATAAAGGGCGACATGGAGAGAAGCTGCCCCATGGACAGACTGCTCTGCGGCGACGTCGGCTTCGGCAAGACGGAGGTAGCACTTCGCGGCGCGTTCAAGTGCGTTGCGGACGGCAAGCAGTGCGCTATTTTGGTGCCGACCACGATTCTCGCCTATCAGCACTATCAGACGGTGCTCAAGAGAATAGAGGGTTTCCCGGTCGAGGCGCGTATGCTCTCGCGCTTCTGCTCGAAAAAAGAGATTGAAGACACGATAAACGGTCTGAGGCGCGGAAGCGTCGACATCGTTGTCGGCACGCACAGGCTCATATCAAAAGATGTTCAGTTCCGCGACCTCGGGCTGATAATAATCGACGAGGAGCAGCGCTTCGGCGTGGCTCAGAAAGAGAAGCTCAAGGAGCTCTATCCCAAGGTCGACGTTCTGACGCTGACCGCGACGCCCATACCGAGAACGCTCAACATGGCGCTCTCCGGCATACGCGATATGTCCATACTCGAAGAAGCGCCGCACGACCGCTCGCCGGTGCAGACCTATGTTGTCGAGCACAATCCCGAGATGCTCGCGCAGGCGATGAACGCGGAGCTCAGGCGCGGCGGGCAGGTATATTATCTTCACAACCGGGTTGAGAGCATCGAGCACACGGCGGCGGCGATAAAAGATATGCTGCCCGACGCCGTTGTCGGCATAGCCCACGGCAAGATGAGCGAAGACGAGCTGAGCGAAGTCTGGCGCAAGCTGCTCGAGGGCGAGATAGATATATTGGTATGCACGACTATAATCGAAACGGGCGTCGATGTTCCGAATGTCAACACCCTTATAATTGAAGACGCCGACCGCATGGGACTCGCGCAGCTGCATCAGATACGCGGGCGCGTCGGACGCTCGTCGCGCAGAGCGAGCGCGTATCTCACATTCAGACCCGGAAGGGAGCTGACGGAGATAGCCACGAGCAGGCTCGACGCGATAAGAGAATTTACGGAGTTCGGCTCGGGCTTCAAGATAGCCATGCGCGACCTTGAACTGCGCGGCGCGGGCAATGTGCTCGGCGCGCAGCAGCACGGCCACATGGAGGCTGTCGGCTACGAGATGTATCTCCAGATGCTCGAACAGGCGATAAGCGAGGAGCGCGGAGACCAGACAAAGAAGCCGAAGAAAGAGTGCCTTGTCGATCTGCCGATAGACGCGCATATCCCGCCGACATATATCGAGAGCGTGCCGCAGAGGCTCGGCATCTACCGCCGCATCGCGGACATAACCTCGCGCGCGGACGCGGACGATGTCACGGATGAGCTCATCGATCGCTTCGGCGAGCCGCCCGCTCCCGTGCTCGGACTGATAAGGACTTCACTGCTCAGAGCGCATTCCGCTCAGCACAATATCTATGAGATCGGGCGCAAGGGCGACAAGCTGCTGCTCTATATCGACGACCTCGACATGCAGGAGATTTCCGCGATAGCCGCAGGCTTCCCCGGCAGGGTGACAGTCAGCGCCGCGGGCAAGCCGCACATTGCGGTGCGCATTATGCCGCAGGATAAGATGCTCGACCTGCTCGAAAAAGTGCTCATGCTCATGAATACCGCGAATAAACAGAAAGACAGCTGACCGAAATCAGCTGTCTTTTATTCAAAAGGGAAGCGACCGGCTGACAGATATCAGACGACCGCTTGTCTTCTCCCCAAATAGATGCTGCACGCCCGACGCACAGCTTAGCTTCTTTTTTCATAAGGCTATTATATACTGTTTCTGTTTGGGAAGTCAATATTTTTCGCAATAAATAATATTTTACTTATTCGCCGCGTTCTCTTCTCGCCTGCTCGAGCGAAACGGGCGCGTGGGGGCAGACTATCTCGTCTATAATCTCCTGCGGAGCCGCCCAGCGAACGGCGTTTATCAAAATCTGCTGAACCTGCGGGATATAATATGTGGGGTTAGCCTCGTGACCGGGCTGGAAATAGAACACCTTGCCGCGCCCTCTTCTCCAGCAGCAGCCCGAGCGGAACACATCTCCGCCGGAGAACCAGCCGATAAAAACAAGCTCGTCCGGCTCGGGGATATCAAAACGCTCGCCGTACATCTCTTCCACGGGTATCTCAACATATTCTCCGACACTCTTTGCTATCGGGTGCGCGGGGTTGACTGTCCAAAGGCGTTCAAAATCGCCGTCGCGCCAATGCAGGGAGCATGAGGTACCCATAAGGCGCTTGAAGGGTTTCGAAAAATGCGCGGAGTGAAGCGCTATGAAGCCCATGCCGCGCAGGACTCTGTCGTGCACGCGCTCAACGAGCTCATCGGGCACTTTGTCGTGCGCCATGTGACCCCACCAGAGAAGCACATCGGTGTTTTCGAGCACTTCGGGCGGCAGACCGCAGTCGGGATCGTTGAGGGTCGCGGTGCGCACCTCGATATCCTCCTGCGCGTCGAGGAAGCTCTTTATCTGACCGTGGATTCCGTGGGGATAAACTGCCGCTATCTCAGGCGATTCGACCTCATGGACGCCCTCGTTCCAGACGGTAACTCTTATCATTTTATCAGTTCCTTTCGGGAGAAATTTTATCCAAGTCAAGTATATATTTTTGCCCGCCCGCTGTCAATGGATTTTCTCCCGTATTGCAAAATCGACCGCCGTTTGATATACTTTAATAAAGATTTTTCGGGGTGATATTTTGCTTCTCAACAAAAATGACGACATTGAACTTCATATAGATTCGGTCTCGCTGACGGGCAGCGGAGTCGGCAGATACAACGGGCTCGCCGTGTTTGTCCCCGCGACCGCGCCCGGAGATATAATAGCAGCGCACATAATCAAGGCGAAGAAGAGCTACGCCGTCGGCAAGTGCACGAAAATAATCAAGCCGTCGCCGGACAGAACCGATAACGACTGCCCGGCATATCCCGGCTGCGGCGGCTGTTCGTTCCGCCACATGAGCTACGACGCGGAATTAAAACTCAAATCCGATGCCGTGCGCGACGCGTTTTCGCGCATCGGCGGACTTGATGTTGAACTAAAGCCGATAATCGGTGCGGACTCGCCGGACGGCTACCGCAACAAGGCGCAGTACCCGGTAGGACGCGAAAACGGTGAACTGAAAATCGGCTTCTACTCCCGCCGCTCGCACAGAATAGTTGACTGCCGCGCGTGCCGCCTCGCGCCGCCGGAGTTCGAAAAAATCCTCGGCACGGTCGCGGACTGGATAGAAAAATATAATATTTCCGTCTACGACGAAACAAGCAGACGCGGAGCTGTCAGGCACATATATCTGCGAAAGGCGTTCGCGACGGGCGAGATAATGCTCTGCCTCGTCAGTGCGCAGGATAACCTGCCGCACACCGACAAGCTCATCGAATCGCTCAAAGATGAAAAAGCCATAAAAAGCGTGCTTATAAACATAAACCCCGACGACACGAACGCCGTGCTCGGCGAAAAGTGCGTCCCGCTCCTCGGCGACGGCTGCATAACAGATATACTCTGCGGAGTAAAAGTCCGTATATCGCCGCTGTCGTTCTATCAGGTCAACTGCACGCAGACGGAAAAGCTATACAAAAAAGCCGCCGAATACGCCGGAGACAAAAAAATAAAGCTCTTGCTCGACCTCTACTGCGGCGCGGGCACGATAGGGCTTTCGATGGCAGACAAGGCGGAGGAGCTCATAGGTATAGAGACCGTCGCGCCAGCGATAGAGGACGCGAAGAAGAACGCCGTCGCAAACGGCATAGAAAACGCGCGGTTCATCTGCGCGGACGCGGGCGAAGCCGCCGAAAAGCTTCTCGGCGAGGGCAAACGCCCGGAGGTGATAGTCCTCGACCCGCCGCGCAAGGGCTGCTCGGAGCAGACGATAAAGGCCGCCGCAGGCATGGCTCCCGACAGGATAGTGTATGTCTCCTGCGACCCCGCGACGCTCGCGCGCGACTGCGCCGTGTTCAAAGAGCTGGGCTATGAAGTCGAAGAGGCGACACCCGTCGATCTGTTCCCGAGGACAGCGCATGTGGAGACGGTGGCGAAGCTGACTAAGTACAGCATTTGATATTAACTAAAAAGGCGGGAGTTGAGCACATGATCATATACGCAACAAAACAGACAGTAGACAGATACGGAATAAAAATGCCTGAAAACTTTCAAAATCCGTTTATGCGTCAAATGACCTTAGCCGTATATAACCATGAAAAGGATAATCGATTGCTGGAATGGGGAGCAAAGCTGTTTTATTTTGACCGTCGAAAATGCATCCAAATTTGTAACTTTGCGAGCAAATTTACAATTGTGCTTGTGGACATAAAGAAGGCAGACTTGGAAATTGTGGGAGATTTGGTTGCAAATTATTTAATGGACATATATTCGGACAACAAAAGGATGACAGCTCTGTTAGAGCGACTCTTCAAGGAACATCCGTTAGTATGTTTTGCCAAACTTACAGACCGAAAAACAATTTCTACAATGAACCGTTTTCAAAGCGTATATCTTGAAGACGGCTATCGTTTATATGATTTCATTGAGAACGGCATCCTAAAGACAATAATTTTGAACAGGGAAATCAATAGAGAGTATCTAGTAACAGATAAAATCGATGGCAAGACGGAGTATTTTTATCCGGCAGAGAGGTTCGAGGAATTGCTTATCAACTACTACAAATAGCAAAAAATGAGCTTGACACGCTTGATTATCAAGCCGCGTAAGAATACCTCAACAGTCATTAAACATGGCACTTAAAAACCGCATAAACTTACGGGCACTGTTTTCGCAGTGCCCGTTGTTTTATCTTGTCTCATCCATCCATTCGGACAGGCGCGTCATGCTTTTTTCGCTGCCGACAGCATAGAGAATATCGCCCTCACGGAACATATAATCGGGATGCACATTGTCTGTCAAATTTCCGTTGTTTTCTATAGCGATTATGTTTACTCCGAACCTTCCCCGCATATCGGCGGACATTATCGTCATTCCGACGATCTTATGCGGAACTTCAAGCTTAAGGAGATTCAATTTTCGACTCAGCTGAACAAAGTCCAGCATATTGGGAGTTTCCAGTTTGTGAGCGAGCCTGACCGCCATATCCCTCTCGGGATAAACGACCTCGGCTCCGAGTTTTTTGAGTATCTCTCCGTGCTCGGCACTCGTCGCCTTTGATATGACGGTCGGCACACCGAGAGAGACAACGTTGAGAGTAGTCAAAATAGATGTGTCCATCTTCTCTCCGATACAGACCACGGCTACATCGCAGTTTTGAATTCCGGTTTCCGAAAGCGTCTTTTTGTCGAAGCTGTTGACCACAAAGGCGTTTTCGGTATATTCGCGCATCTCGCGCACCTTTTCCTCATTTCCGTCTATCACAAGCGGTTCCGCGCCGGACTTTGCAAGTTCTATTGCCAAAGCCGAGCCGAAGCGCCCAAGCCCGATTATTCCGTAAGTGTTCCTGTCGCTTTTGGACTTTTTAAACATCTTTTATCCTCCGTTCTTATCCGATGGCTATATTTCCGTCGGGATATCTTGTTCTCTCTCCGTTCGTGAAATACCAAAGCGTTGCTATCGTCAGCGGTCCGAGACGTCCTATATACATAATTATGATTGACAGCAACTTGCTCGCAGTGCCGAGGTTCGCAGTTATTCCGGTAGAAAGTCCGACAGTGCCGAATGCGCTCGTCACTTCAAACAGTGCGTCCCTTATGGGGATATCCGGCTCAAATGCGGTCATGAAAAACGTTCCGATCGCTACTACTCCGATTCCCATAATGGTTATGGCGGATGCTTTGCGGAACACGCCGCGCGGTACGGAATAGTGAAAAGCCTTTCCCGCCGTATTGGTCGCGGCGGTTTTTATTCCCTGAATAAGTGCAAACAAAGTGCTCGTCTTTATTCCGCCGCCGGTGGAACCGGGCGACGCGCCGACAAACATAAGGAATATCATAACGAGCAGACCTGCGTTGGAAAACTCGCCGAGCGGATATGTTGAAAATCCCGCAGTCCTCGCAGTAACGCTGTTGAACAGGGCGCCTATCCACGGCATATCCTCGGTAATTCTGAAAATCACCGCGCCGCCGACCATCAGCACGATGCTCATTGTGAGCACGACTTTGGTGTGCATTGAAAATTTGCGCCAACGAAAACGCTTTTCAATAATTTCGCGGATAACAAGAAATCCTATTCCGCCGAAAAATATCAAAAAGCAGGTCACAAAATTAAAAAAAACGTCATCCTTGTAAGCTGTGAGACTCTGAAAATTTCCGAGGATATCAAATCCGGAGTTGTTAAACGCGGCTACCGAATGAAAAAAGCTTACACCGAGAGCCTTCAGCGGCGGATAATCACGCACAAAAACAATGAAGCTCAGCGCAGCGCCGACAAGCTCAAATGCCGCCGTGGTCAAAAAAACGCTTTTTATAAATTTTACTATTCCCTTGCCTGAGTCGAGATTCATCGCATCGCGCAAGACGCTTCGACCCTTTAGATTTATCCTCTTTCCGACAGCCAGGATAACTCCCGCGCCCATCGATGTGACCCCGAGACCGCCTATCTGGATAAGTGCGCCCAGAATAAACTGACCGAACGGAGTGAATGTATCTCCGGCATCAACGGCTATCAGACCCGTCACGCAGACCGCGCTTGTCGAAGTGTACAGCGCGTCTATGTATTTTAAATCTACGCCGTTTCGCACGCTGCACGGCAGCATCAGCAGACCCGAGCCTATAAATATCGCGGCTGCAAAACCGAGCGCAATTATTCTTGCAGACGACATTCTTTTTAACAGCTTTCTCATAATTCACCTCGTATCCCGCAAAAAAGACCCTCGGCAGAATCAATCTGCCAAAGGTCTTGCTTCATTCACGGCCAACGCCGCCAATGTCCGCTGCCAGCACATCTCCTGTGCGGTTGGTGACAGGCGGATGGGTAACACCATAGCTACTCCCCCTTGGTTGTGGCTTAATTATATCCCTTTGCGGGCGAAAGTCAATATATTTATGAAAAAAATTATCCGACATTAAAAGCAGAAAAGGTCTGCCGAGTTAATCGGCAGACCCATGTCTTATGAAATTACGATCAATAAACGAAGGTGTACTGCTGCTGCCATGTGCCGGTGAAGTCGGCGTCGATGGAGATGCCCTTCTTGAGCTTGCAGATAACGTTCGCGGGCTCGCTGACATTGATGCTCGCAAGAGTGCCGTCCGCGTTGAGCACGAAAGTGAATGTGCCGCTCTGATAGTTGACCTTGGTGCTGACAGGCTCAAACGGTCCGAAGGAATCCTTCGTCAGCGAAAGAGTGTCGAAGCAGGAGCCGTGGTACTTGGGAACATATGTAAGTCCCTCGCCGCTCTCGGTAACGAGAGTGATGCTGACCTTCCAGCCGCTGCCCTGCTTGACGCAGGAAGCCGACTTGACGCCTGCGGGATCGACATTATAAGAAGCGCGCTTTGCCGCGGGCAGGAAGCTTGCAAGAGTTGTGCCGTCGGAAGCCTTGCCGCCGTTAAAGGTCTTGTTGTCGGTCTTCGGATAGTCGTTGGGAAGCAGGGGCTCCGCGATGCCCGCGATAGCCGAACCGCCGCTGATGCTGTTGATCTTCGAGGTAGTGCCCTGGACTCTCTTGACAGAGACCTTGCCGGTGTAGCTCTTCATAGCCGAAGCGTACTTGTTGAAGAACGCAACGATATCAGCCTTGCTGCCGTTGACGGGAGCCTTTATCTCCGCTGCGGGCTTGTTGCCCTGCTGGCCGCCCTGAGAACCGCTCTGCTGGCCCTGTGTAGCCGCCTCGCTGCCGCCCTCGGAAGGTGCAACTGCCGTGCTGTCGTCTGCGGTGCTCTCTGCCGCGTTGCTCTCAGCGTCGCCAGCCTGGGTGTCCTGAACGTCTGCGTTCGCGTTCTGCGAGCTCTCAGCCGTTGTGTTGTCGTTCTTGTCGTCCTTGCTCTTACATGCCGCAAATGCAAATATCATTATCAGCGCGAGCAGGATAGCAATAATCCTCTTCATAGTTTGTCTCCTTTCATCTTTCGGCAGAGCATCCTCTGCCATGCTACGATTCAAGTTTACTTTATGTTTATTCGTTTGTCAAGAGAATAAACTTTATTTTATATTTCCATAATTTCCATAATTTTTTATCGATTTTTGTGCACTATATATTATATTCGTTCTTTATACAATATATAATAATCCGCTGCGCTTTGGACACACTATACAGCGAAAAAGAACAGAAAGGGTGCATAAAATGAGCAAAGACACACTTGAGCTGCTGCGCGAATGCGACAGCGGAATAAAAATGGCGGTCGGCAGCATTGACGAAGTGAGCGGACACATAAAAGACGAGGATCTCAAAAATCTGCTTGAAAAGAGCAAAGAGGAGCACAGCCAGCTCGGCGGGACGATAAAAGAACAGCTGGCGTCGCTCGGCGACGACGGCAAGGGCCCGGGGATAATGGCGAAGAGCATGTCGTGGATAAAGACGAACGTCAAGCTCGGCATGAACGACTCGGACAGGACAGTCGCGGGGCTGATGACCGACGGGTGCGACATGGGCATAAAGAGTCTGACCCGCTACCTCAACGAATATAAAGGCGCGGACGGCGCTTCGCGCAGCACGGCACGCCGCCTCATCGGCATAGAAGAGGATCTTCTCAGCGGACTCAGACCGTATCTGTAATTTATTTATTGCAAAACATCAGAATTATAATCAAACCCACCGCGGCACTTCGGACGAAGCCGCTGCGGTGGGTTTTTTTCGGCATATCGCAACCTGAAAATATTTATACGCCGCAAATACAAAACCGGCACTCCCGATTGAGAGTGCCGCTATGTATTTTAATTATTTGAGCATGCCGTGCTCTTTTGCGTATTCATAATATGCCTCGATGCTGCGTCTTCTCGCCTCGTTGACGCTCGAACCGGTTCTGGTGACGGTCGTCATCGGGATGCCCTGCAGGCTGACGAGATACTTTGCGCTCGCGTTGAAACCGCTGTCGATAGCGTTGTCGAGCAGGATTATCTCGTTGAAGGTCTCTCTCGCCTTGGCTATGTCCTTCTCGACAAAGAACTCGTCATACATCTTGCGGAACAGATTCGCGCCGCAGGAGGTCGGGGTTGCGCACACGT
>DJQG01000078.1:38433-41842 GCA_002438685.1 Ruminococcaceae bacterium UBA6392
CAAACAGCAGCGGGATGTTCGCCTGGAGCACCGCGGAATCGCCCTGAACGGCGATTTTGTCTTTTATTCCCGCCATGGTGCAGGTAGTGTCCTTTATTCCGTGGAATCTGCCGGTCTTGACAAGCTCGCCGTATGCCTTGCCGGACATATTGCACGGCTGCATTCCCGGGAACTCATAGAGAATTATCGGCAGAGTAGTATATCCCGCGAGCTCGCTGAGATATTCGACAAGTCTCTCGTCGTTATCGGCATAGCCCTTTGAGACGAAAACGAGTCCATCAACGCCGGTCTGCTCCATGCGCTTGACCTCTTCGACCTGCATATGCCATGTCGGCTCAAGGTTCGCCGTGGCGACGACCTCTGCGCTGCCGGAGCGCTTTGCGGCGATAGTCGCGCACTTGACTCTCTCCTCAGGGGTGAGCGCCGTCATCTCGGAGCTGCCGCAGACTGAGAACAGATGATGGGTTCCTCTCTCGACCTGCCACTCGACATACTGCGCGTAGACATCATAATCTATAGACTTATCCTCTTTGAACGGGGTGAGCAGAAGAGAATAAACTCCCCTGTAGCTCTCGGGCTTATCAGTAAACATTGTTTCCACCTTCCGGATATTGTTTTTTCCAACGCTGATATCTTACTCTACAATGCACAAAAATGCAATAGAAAAGAGCTAATTGTTGCATTTGCTCTTGAAAAAATTGCAGATTTCGATATAATTATCATTGATATTTATGCCGCCCGATGCGGCTTTGATTTTTTTACAAAAGGAGCAGATAAATGAAAAAACGCAGCATGGTATGCCGACTCGGAAAGTTTCCCCAGCTGACGAGAACGGTATTCACCTCCGCCGACGGTCTCGCGTCGGATAACATAACCGCGCTCTGCTACGGCGCGGACAACTGTCTCTATGTCGGAACGGACAGGGGTCTTTCAAAGATAGACGGAAAGAAGATAACCACGGTCGATATCGGAATTGAAAATGCGCCGATATCCATGCTCTTCTGCGCGAACAACGGGCACATCTTCGTCGGCACGGGCAAGAGCATAATCGAGCTCAGCGGCAAAAAAATCATAGCGTCCCGCGAGTTCTCGTCCGACGCCGTCGCGATGAAGCAGGACTGCGACAACGTCACATGGATTCTCACAAAAACCGTTCTCTACCGCTTCCCGCAGGGGGCTAAAGAATTCGATCTCAAAATCGGCGTACCCGGCAAGGGCAGCTGCATCGCCGTTTTCGGCAACAACAAAGTCTATGTCGGAACCGAGAGCGACGGTCTCCACGCGCTCGTCGGCAAGAGATGGCACTGGTCGGAGCTCATGGAGGGCGTGACCGGAATACTCAGCAACAACATATCCTGCCTCGACATTGACCCCGCGGGCGATGTCTGGATTGGCACGGACAAGGGCGTTTGCGTCTACGACGACAACAGCTACTGGCTCGACAATTCCAAGATAACCGGTCTGCCCAAGGGCAAGATAACCGGCATGGTGACCGACAGCGATGGCAGGAGATACTTCACGACCTCCTGCGGTCTTATAATCCTTCACAACGGTAAGCTCTCATATTACGGCTACAAACGCTGGCTGCCCGACATGCACGCGACAGGCATCGTCCTCTCGCCCGACGGCAGCTTCTGCGTCTCCACCGCTTCCGGCGGAATCAGCGTTTTCAAGACCGAGATGATGACGCTCGAAGAGAAGGCGAAAAAACTTCGCGCATTCAGCGAGAAATACAACGTCCGCAAGGACGGCTTTGTGCTCGAGCGCGCGCTCGAGCATGAGGGAGTTGTGTCCAAAGACGAGGGCTATGTCTGCACCGGCGACAACGACGGACTCTGGACGGGGCTCTATCTCGGCGCACTGTGCTTTGAATATGCCTGCACCAAAGACCCGGAGGTTCGCGCCGCGGCTCACCGCTCGCTGCTCGCGATGATAAAGCTCACCGAGATAACGGGCATCGAGGGCTTCACCGCCCGCTCGATAAGATATATCGACGAAACCGGCTACGGCACGGGCGTGCGCCACGAATGGCACCACACCGCCGACAAGGACGGCAACGAGCTCGAGTGGCTCGGCGAGACTTCGTCCGACGAGATGGTCGGTCATTTCTACGCATACTCGAACTACTTCGACCTCGTCGCGGACGACGAGGAGAAGAAGCTGATAGCCTCCGTTGTCAAAAAGATTCTCGACCACATTCTCGACAACAAGTTCAGACTCGTTGACACCGACGGCGTGCCGACCACATGGGCGAACTGGGATCCCGATCTGCTCAACAACGACCACAAGTGGATATATGAAAAGGGCACGAACTCGCTTCAGATCCTGACCTTCCTCAAGGCGGGATATCATATCACCGGCGATAAGAGATACGAAGATGCATTCGAATATCTCATCAAGGACAAGCACTTCGCCATGAACCTCATGCAATATAAAATCCTTGACGGTCACCTGCTCCACATTGATGACAACCACGATTTTCTCATGATATCGCTGCTCATGCGCTATGTTGACGACCCGAAGCTGCGCTCCGTATTCGCCATGGGTCTGACGCATCACTGGGACGACGAAAAGGCGGAGCACAACGCGTTCTTCAACTTCGTCTACGGCGCGTGCACGGGCGAGCAGTGCGACATTGAGACTTCCATAGACGAGCTTGCGGACTACCCGATGGATCAGGTGCTCTGGACGCTCTACAACAGCTGGCGCGACCTTGACTGGGATATGCGCCCGACGGAGGTCGGCATGATCCCGCAGCTCTATTATCCGCTCCCGGCGCACGAGAGACGCATAACCAGCAACGACAGCAACCGCTTCGTCGCTGACTCCGGCATCGCCGGCGAAGCCGAGCGCCTGTTTACTAAATCGGATGACCCGACGGCGTTCACGATGTTCCCCGGCACGGGCGACGACCACGGGATGTACCTCATGGCGTGCACGAACTACACCCACCCATACTGGTTCGCGCGCTACTACGGGCTCATCGAAGAGGCGGAATAAAATATAAAGCAGAAATCCTACCCGGGAATGGGTAGGATTTTTTGTTTGATGGGGAACGGTTTTTGGCGTGTAAATTGGGATTTGTAGCGGAATCTATTCAGGCGCCCCTGTAGGGGAGCTGGCTCGGCGTAAGCCGAGACTGAGGGGTTAGTTTCGTCGGCGCTCGGAATATGATTTGCAGGGTGCGTGCCGGTAGAATGGTAAAAA
The DNA here is from genome assembly GCA_002438685.1 of Ruminococcaceae bacterium UBA6392. GTDB lineage: Bacteria > Bacillota > Clostridia > Oscillospirales > Acutalibacteraceae > CAG-177. The sequence goes on from DJQG01000078.1 coordinate 41,641, forward strand.
TCTCGCGGGCGGATGATATCCGCCCTACGCGATTGTTCAGATTTGCAATATTGCAACAGTTGTTTATCGCCGGCATTTGCGTCTATAGCTCCAAGTTTGTCCATCTACGCTGACAAGAAAGCATAAAAAACCGACCGCACAACTTGCTGCGGTCGGTTGCTGTCATACAGATATTTTTTATTTATTTCAGCTTTCCGTACTC
>DJQG01000099.1 GCA_002438685.1 Ruminococcaceae bacterium UBA6392
TGCAACGAGTGCGCCAAGGCGATAATCCAGAGCGGGATAAAAGAGGTAATTTATATCAGCGACAAATACCGCAACACCGACAGCGTGCGCGCATCGAAAAGAATGTTCGACGCCGCAGGAGTGAAATACACGAAGCTCGAGATGAAGCGCGACAAGCTCGTTATCGACTTCAGCGAAAACTCAATATAAAATCAAGCTTTCCTGCGTCGCCTTTTCGGCGGCGCTTTTTATATATCGACAGTCAGCTCGACCGGACAATGGTCGGAGCCGAATATCTCCTGATGTATTTTCGCGCCCGTAAGGCGGCTATTGAGCCGCTCGGAGCAGAGAAAATAGTCGATGCGCCAGCCCGTGTTCCGCTCGCGCGATTTGAAGCGATAGCTCCACCAGCTGTACTGCCCCTCGGCGTCGGGATAGAAGTATCTGAACGTATCAGTGAAGCCCGCCGAAAGCAGCTCGGTCATCTTGTTTCTCTCTTCGTCCGTGAAGCCGGGGTTCTTGCGGTTCGTCTTGGGATTCTTCAAATCTATCTCGTTGTGCGCGACGTTCATATCACCGCAGACTATTACGGGCTTGTCCCTGTCGAGCGAGAGAAGATAGTCCCTGAATGCGTCCTCCCATGTCATTCTGTAGTCGAGCCGGGCGAGCCCGTCCTGCGAATTTGGGGTATAGACGCAGACGAAATAGAAATTCTCGAATCCGAGCGTTATCACGCGCCCCTCGCGGTCATGCTCGGGGATACCAATGCCGTATGACACGTTCAAAGGCTCTTCGCGCGAAAAGACCGCCGTGCCGGAATAGCCCTTTTTCTCGGCGTAGTTCCAGTAGCAGTGATAGCCCTCTGGCGCAAAGTCGACCTGCCCCGCCTGAACCTTTGTCTCCTGCAGGCAGAGGATATCGGCGTCAAGCGCCGCAAAAGCCTCGGAAAAGCCCTTGCCGATGCACGCTCTTATTCCGTTGACATTCCATGAGATGAGCTTTTTCTCCGCCATGCCGCAGACTCCTTTCGGGGCGTATCTTATGCGCCGGAGCACATATACCTTAATATTATATCATAACTTTCGGCGGAATTCCATAACTTTATAAAAGCTAATGTAAACAATCTATTACTAGAAAGCAGAGCTTGATGTTATCTTGCATAAAAACACAGCGTTATTAATTTTGTTTTTATCAAAATTTACTTGACATTATTAGTTAATTAGTGTAAATTTATAGTGCGCTGTGTTGCCTTGCAAAGTGCAGCACAAAAAGGGCGGAAAGACCCGAAAATATTTTATGAAAGGTTTTTGACATGAAAAAGAATCTTCTGAAGATCGCTTCCCTGCTTCTTGTCCTCGCGATGATATTCTCGTTCGCGGCGTGCAAGAGCGACAAGGACAACGGCGGTTCCACAGCCCCCTCCGAAAGCTCCGCAGACGCGAACAACACCGTCTCCGACGAGAGCACCCCCGCAGAAGCCTCAAGCGAGGACGCTTCTGCCGAGTCAACCGAGGTTGAGACCGTTACCGACGCTTCCGGCAAGGTCATCGAGACCAAGCCCGCCGACAGCGGCAAGGCTCCCGTAGTCACCTCGAAGGGCAACAAGGCTCCCTCGAGCACCGCAGATATCCTCAACTATTACAACGCAGCCACAAAGGCAGCCGTCTCCGGCAAGGTCGGCTTTGCAAAGCACAGAGAGACCAAGAACGAAAAGATCGAGGCAAACGCTGTTGTCAAGCAGTTCAAGAGCCTTATTTACAAGTTCATGGGCATCGGCACCGAGAACGCCTACAACGAGACCGTCACCAAGGGTCAGTGGGATACCGACACCAACAAGTATTTCCTCAGAGCTTCTACCCTCGGCACCGGCGACGTCACCGCGGCTTCCTGCAAGCAGAGCGGCTCGAACTACATAATCACCATCAACATTAAGAACGGCAACTCCTATGCTACCAAAGGTACCGCGAGCTGCAACGCTCCCCTCGACAAGAGCGGAATCTGTGTCGGCGACAAGGATAAGGGCTACTACGACCACAAGAGAGCCAGCTGCATCTATGACGCTATCGATGAAGTTTACGGCGGCGCAAAGGTCACCGAGAGCTATTCGGGCGCAGTTGTTACCGCAACCATCGACGCCGCGACCGGTCATTTCGTCAAGCTCGATGTCAAGTTTGATATCACCGTCAACATCGACATCGGCATTGGCAAGCCCACCGCCACCGGAACATCATATGTAAGCTATTCTAACTTCAAATACTAATTTTTACAAGGGGATAGAAAACAATGAATAAGAACTTCAAGAGAATCGCGGCTCTTCTGCTCGCGATCGCCATGATTGCAAGCTTCGCGGCATGCAATAAAGACAAGGATAACAACGACACAACTGCCGCCGGCGACATCGCCATAAACGGCGACGCTATCGCGGACGATCTGCTTCCCGAGGCTTCTTCCGAAGCGGCTTCGGACGCGACTGCCGCCGAGACCGAGATAGTGACCGACAAAGAGGGTCACACCGTTATCGAGACCAAGGCTCCCGCAGACAGCTCCGCGAAGCCCTCGAACAGCAAGCCCGAGAGCTATGCAGAAATTCTCGCCGCTTACAGAGATGTTCTCAATCTTGCAAAGAGCAGCAAGGTCGGCTATGAGAAGTCCGAGTGGCAGACCCTGCCCAAGGACAAGAGAAACTTCGACGGCTTTGTTATCAACGCAGCTCTCCCCATTGCCGAGCTGTTCATGACCAGCGAGAAGGATGCCAGAGGCAGCAAGCACGAGAACAACCCGAAGGGCACCGACATGAAGTGGTTCCCGATCTATCAGCACCCCACAAAGGGCTGCACGCTGACCGATGTCAGCAAGATTAAGAGCGCGAAGTGCGAAGTGCTCTCAAACGGCAACTACAAGATCACGATAGTCCTCAAAGAGGATATCAATCCCGAGCCCTGCAACCCCACCACCGGCGTTATCCCGAAGGGCTTCACCGGAACGATGTTCAGCCCCATCGCCAAGGCGGACGTTGACAACACCCTCAAGAACGACTCCAGAGTTACGAAGGTCGTCAAGGATGTTGAGTATTCGCTCAAGTATTATGACTGCACCGCAGTTCTTACTTACAATCCCAAGAACAACCACATGGTATCGCTCAACCAGTATATGCATGTTCTCGTCACCGGCTCCGGCAAGGTCATAGGCAGCAAGTTTAGCGGCAGCGCGGTTCTCGACAATTACCTTGAGATAAGCAACGTCAAGTATTAATCGAATAGCAAAATAGAAAAGGCGCGGTTCACAGCTTATGTGTGCCGTGTCTTTTTATATAACCCGCTTTTTCGGATATAACAACAAACTTGAAAAATTGCCCCGAATAGGGTATAATTAGCTGACTTTAAAAAACTTGTGAGGTACCTATGGACAAAGAAAACAGAAAATTTCTGAAAAAGCTTTCCGTATGCGTCGCCGTTCTGTTTGTTATAGTAACGGCCGTGAGCCTGTGCGTGATGAATTTTACGCCGATAAACAGACTCCTCGGCGGATATGAGGAGCAGAAGCTCGATCTTTCCCGCGCGGACGGAGCCAATATTACTTATAACGACGACGGCACGATAACACTCGGCGAGGGCTATTCCGAGATAGAGTTCACCGGCATTGACGCGCGTGTCGGCTCGATAGGGTTCGATGTCGACTTCGGAGAGGCGACAAAGGGCGGCAAGGTCTATGTCGATTTTGCCGATTCAACGAGCTCTTATTATCGCACGAACTTAGCGAAGCTCACGCTCGAAAAAGATCTCGACAATGTCATGACCTGCAACTTTTCCGGCGAGGTATCGAGTCTCAGACTCAAGATATCACTCGACGATTATCACGGCGCAACGCTCAAGGGCATCACGCTCAATCAGTCGATAAGCGCGCTGCACATAGCGGAAATCATTCTCATATATTTATTCATAGCCATTGCCGCCGTAATTATCATCTATGTTATAGCGAATCCCGCCGGCGCACGCAAGAAATTCTCCGAAAACAGGGTCAACTGCACCCGCATCGCGGCAGTCATAACCGCCGCCGCAATGGTGTTCACGGTTTGCCTTACTATTACCAATGTCATGAAAGGCTGGTCGACTACGCACTACAGCTTCACTTCGCAGGAGGGCGACCAGATAACCAAGGAGCTTGTCGACGCGTTTGAGCATCATCAGGTGAACCTTCTCGAAGAGCCGGACGAAGACCTGCTCAAGATGGACAATCCCTATGAATACGCAAAACGCGACGCCGAGATAGGCGCGGGCAACTTTCTCTGGGATCACTGCCTGTATAACGGCAAATATTATTCTTATTACGGCATCGGCCCTGTCATCGCACTGTTCCTGCCGTATCACCTGATAACTGGGTACTATTTCCCGACCGGCTGGGCAACGCTGATGTTTGCGCTCGTCGGAATAATATTCCTGACGAAGATATATCTCGCCGTGATAGATAAAAAATTTCGCGACCTGCCGACAAATACGGTGCTCGCGGGGCTGATAACCTTGCAGATGTCCTCGGGAATCATGTTCTCCGCGGCGCGTCCGCTGTTCTATGAGCTTGCCATCTCAGGCGGATTCATGTGCGTGACTATCGGCGCGTATCTGCTCATGACCTCGAACATTCTCTGGGACGGCAAAATATCATATGTCCGCCTCGGCTTTGCCTCGTTCTTCCTCGGCTACGCCGTACTCTGCCGCCCGACGCTCGCGGTCTATTGCATCGCCGCGCTGTTCTTCTTCGCGGGCGGACTCAAAAAAGCGCTCGACGGACTCGAAAAGAAGCAGAAGACCCGCGCGTTTTTCAAATATGCGGCGGTTGCCCTCGTCCCGCTCGGCATTATCGCCCTCGGGCAAATGACATATAACTATCTGCGCTTTGACAATCCGCTCGATTTCGGTATTCAGTATTCGCTGACGATAAATGACTTCACCCACGCGGAATTCCACTGGAAATATGTGCTCGTCAATATGTATGCGTATCTTCTGAATATGCCGCACTTCACGCCCAAGACATTCACGCACCTCGCTTCTTCCGCGGAGCGCTTCGGGCTCAACGGCTATATGTTCTTCGACGATGTGGGCAAGAACCTTATCTCCGTCGGAATCATATACCGTGCACTGCCTGTGTTCGCCTATCTGTTCTCGGGCAAGGCATTGCAGCGCATCGAGAAGAAAAAGCGCGTGCTGCCGATTCTGCTTATCGGCGTGACCTGCATTCTCATGCCGCTCGCGATAATCTTCTCCTCATGGGAGAGCGGCTATGCCGTGCGCTACAATGCGGACTTCTCATGGCAGATGGTCATCGGCGCTCTCGTCATCGCGTTCACGCTCTATAAGAGCATCAAGTCGGAGAGTACAAAGAAGCTTGTCGATTTGATATTCACGATCTCGACCGTCGCGTGCATATATGTGAACATGGCTCAGCTGATTTCGTTCACGGGCGTTGAAGGTGCTTTCTGGATGAATCTCTGGAGATAAATAAAACTAATCTGACCCTGTCTGCCGCGCGGACGGGGTCAAAACACAGGGTGATATCATGGATATAAAAGATGAGAGAATCGACGGCGGCAAGGCGTTCGACTGGGGCAGGACTTCCGGCGATTATGCGCGCTTTCGCGACATATACCCGACAGAGTTCTATGAAAAAATAGCCGCCCGCAAAATAGGCATTTCGGGGCAGAGCGTGCTCGACCTCGGCACGGGCACGGGCGTTCTGCCGCGCAACATGTACCGCTTCGGCGCAAAATGGACGGGGACGGACATATCCCCGGAGCAGATAGAGCAGGCAAAAAAGCTCTCGCAGGGCATGGACATCGGCTATTACGCGATGCCGGCTGAAAAGATAGACTTCCCGGACGCGTCATTTGACGCCGCAACCGCCTGCCAGTGCTTCTGGTATTTTGACCACGAAAAGCTCATTCCGCAGCTCTGCCGCATGCTCAAAAACGACGGGCGTTTTCTTGTTCTGTGCATGGAGTGGCTGCCGTTTGAAGACAAGATTGCCGGCATGAGCGAAAACCTTGTGCTCAGATACAGCCCCGACTGGAGCGGAGCGGGCGAGACGATGCACCCGATAGAGATACCCGCCTGCTATAAAGAAAAGTTCGAGTTCGTGCATCACGAGGAGTGGAAGCTGAAGGTTCATTTCACGCGCGAGAGCTGGAACGGCAGGATGAAAGCCTGCCGCGGAATCGGTGCGTCGCTGACGCCCGAAGAGATAGAAAACTGGGAGCGCGAACATCTCAGAATGCTCAGAGAAAACGCACCCGAAGAGTTCGATATCCTCCACTTCGCCGCCATGGCGGAGCTCAGGAAAAAAGACTGATAAAGCAGCAAATCCTACCCGTTCTCGGGTAGGATTTGCTGCTTTTGTGTTTTGAGAATAAGTTTAAGTATGCAGGTGAAGTTGTTTTGGTGCTGTGGCACGCAGTCTTGCAAATCATTCCGTCTCTCTTTTTTCTCCAACCGCTTTGCCGAGTTCGGAGAACGCTATCGGTGCGAGGGCGAGGGCGGCAACGGTCAGCCACTCATATATATTGAGCACGGACACATCGAACAGCACCCGCAGCGGCGGGACGGTCATGACAATGAGCTGGAGCGCGGCGCAGAGGGCGGCGCATATTGTCAGCTTTCTGTTTGAAAAAATGCCGATGCTGAAGACCGAGCGGCGCGAGCGCATATTGAACGAGTGGGCTATCTCGCATAGGCTCTGCGTTGCAAACGCCATGGTGCGCCCGAGCTCGACGCAGGAGTTTTTGAAAAGTGAGTTGCCTGCGACGAACGCGAACAGACTCAGCGCACCTATCAGCATTCCCTCGAGGGCTATATCGAGCCCCGTGCGGTCGGCGAAAAAGCTCTTTGAGCTGTCGCGCGGGGGACGCTGCATGATGCGGCTGTCAAGCCTCTCCGCGCCGAGCGCGAGCGCGGGCAGGGAGTCGGTGACGAGATTTATCCACAGAAGCTGTATCGGCAGCAGCGGCGCGGGCATGCCGAATAGAGTGGCGGCAAAGACGCAGAGTATCTCGCCGATGTTGCAGCCGAGCAGATAGTGTATGGCGCGGCGGATGTTGTCATATATTCCGCGACCCTGGGCGACGGCTTTGATTATAGTCGCGAAATTGTCGTCGGTCAGAATCATGTCGGCGGCGTTCTGCGCCACCTGCGTGCCGCCCTTGCCCATGGCGCAGCCGATATCGGCGGCCTTTAATGCGGGCGCGTCGTTGACCCCGTCGCCCGTCATGGCAACAACCTCGCCGTGGGTGCGCAGAGCTTTGACTATCCGCACTTTATGTTCGGGAGTCACACGCGCATATACGCGGCAGGAGCGCACGGCTCGCGCGAATTCGTTCTCACCCATTTTGTCTATCTGTGCGCCCGTCAGGCATTCGCCGGAGCGCGAGAGTATACCGAGCTTTTTCGCCGTGGCGCAGGCGGTGCCCGCGTGGTCGCCGGTTATCATGACCGGCGTTATTCCCGCGCGTCGGCAGGTTTTGACTGCCTCATATGCCTCTTCGCGCGGCGGATCCTCCATGCCGATAAGCCCGCAGAAGGTCAGCCCCGTCTCGCTTATTTTCCCCCCGTTTGTCTCACCTGTGGCGACGGCAATGACTCTCAGCGCCCGCTCGGCGAGAGAGGCATTGAGACTCAGAATTTTTTCGCGCCGAGCCGAAGTCAGCGGGCTTTTTGTTCCGTTTAATATTATGTCGGAACACTTTTTTATCAGCACATCTGGTGCGCCTTTTGCGACCGTTATTATTTTGTCCCCGTCTCTTATCGCGACGGACATCATCTTTCGCTCGGACGAGAACGGTATTTCGTCGGTTCTGGGCTTTTGGCGGTTGAGCTTCACTGTATCAGTCCCGGAGCGCTCCGCCGCCGCGACTATCGCAGCCTCGGTTGGCTCGCCGGATACCTTGCCCTTGCCCTCATATTTTGCGTCGCAGCAGAGCGCCGCAAGAGAGAAAAGCTTTTTCGCCTCTTCGCCGGTCAGCTGAATTTCGCCCGACGGCGAGCAGGCGGCAGTGACGGTCATTTTGTTCTGAGTCAGCGTACCCGTCTTGTCTGAACAGATATATGTCGCCGCGCCGAGCGTCTCGACCGCGGGCAGGCGGCGTATGACCGCGTTGCTCTTCGCCATCTTCTGCACCCCGAGCGAGAGCACAACGGTGACGACTGCGGGCAGCCCCTCGGGGATAGCCGCGACGGCGAGACTGACGGACAGCATAAACGCACTGAGCACGCCCATGCCGCGCAGGATGCTGAGCACGAATATCAGCGCACATATCGCCAGCGCACCGATACCGAGGACTTTTCCTATTTTCGCGAGCTTTATTTGCAGCGGCGTTGTCGGTTCGTCCTCGGTGTTCAGAAGATGCGCTATCTTCCCGACCGCCGTGTCCATGCCTGTCTGGGTCACGACCGCCCTGGCGTGACCTGCGGTTATGACTGAGGACGAAAATATCATATTTTTGAGTTCCGCCTGCGGACTTCCCTCGGGAATGCCTATAAGAGCGTCCTTTTCGCACGGCATGGATTCGCCAGTCAGCGCGCTCTCCTGCGCTGACAGCGAATGTGAAGATATCAGCCGCGCATCGGCGGGGACAAGATCGCCCGCGCGGACTTCTATGATATCCCCGCGGACAACTTCCGACGCAGGGATTTTTGTCTCTTTTCCGTCTCTTATGACTGCCGCCGTCGGCGCGGACATACTTTTAAGCGCCTCGAGCGAATGTTCCGCGCGCCGCTGCTGAATGACCCCGACTGCGGCGTTGAGTATAACTATTATCAATATCATTATCGGGTCGGCGAAGTCGCCGTGCTCCTCGAGAAACGAGGTTGCAAACGACACTCCGCTCGCTATGAGCAGGACTATCACCGTGAAATCCTTGAACTGCTCGAAAAATTCAGCGATGATGCTTTTTTTCTTTTTGCCGCGCAGTATGTTTTCGCCGTCCTGCCCGAGCCGCTTCTCCGCTTCGCGCGAGCTCAGACCCCTGTCAACGCTGCTGCCGAGCTTCTTTACCGCATCTGCGGCGCTCATCGAATACCAGTCCATGTTTTCTCCCCTTTTTTATTGAGTCCGTACAATATATATTCAATTTATCGCCGAAAGTTTACCAAAGTTATTGAACCGTTCACATTTCAATGATAAAATAGATTGTAATTATGTCCTTTTTTGACAGACGGAGGTATACCATCCCGTGACGAAGATAGTTAAATTCTTAAAACCGTATATGGGAGCTACCGTGGCGGCGCTGTTTTTCTCGCTGTTCAACAATCTTATGCAGCTGATTCTGCCCGCGATGATGGCTCTGATGATAAACACCGGCATCGGCGACGGACGCATGGGCACCGTTCAGCTCATCGGCGGCGTTATGGCGGTGCTCTCCGCCATCGCGATAGGCGCGGCGGTTGCAGGCAGCTACTATTCTTCAAAGGTCTCCGCCTGTTTCGGTCTGTCGCTTCGCCGCGCTCTGTTCGTCAAGGTCGAGTCGCTGAGCCAGTGCGATATTGATAAAATAGGCACGCCCTCGCTGATAACGAGAACGACAAACGACATCCGCCAGATCCAGGACATGATCCTTATGATGATACGTATTATTATTAGCGCGCCGATAGTCATGGTCGGCGGCGCGTTCATGGCGTTCACGCTGAACAAAAGGCTCTCGACCGTCATGTTCATTGCTATCCCGATAATTTTGGTCATCGCCCTCGTCGTCGCAAAGCAGGTTCTGCCGATGTTCGACAAGGCACAGAAAAAGACCGACAGACTCAATCTCATCCTGCGCGAAAAGCTCAGCGGAATCAGGGTTATCCGCGCGTTCAACCGCTCGGAATATGAGGACGAGAAGTTCAGAAAGGCGAACTACGACCTTACAGGACTCATGCTCAAAATAAACCGAACTTTTGCGTTCCTTATCCCGCTCGCAACGCTTCTTTGCTATGTCATAGTCGCCATTCTCCTCAAGATGGCGGCTAACCAAATAGACGCACTCGACGCGGTTGCGGACAGCGTGCAGATAGCGAATACCGTCGGCGATCTCCAGGCGTTCATGGTCTATATGATAATGATAATCTACGCGGTCTCCATGGCGGCGTCGCTGTTCGTGATGCTCCCGAAGGCGGAGATATCCGCCAAGAGAATCAACGAGGTGCTCGACCTCGTCCCGATGATAAAAGAGACCGAGCATCCGATAACCCCCGACGCAGACCGCCGCAGCGAGCTTGAGTTCGACTGCGTGAGCTTCAGCTATCCCGGTGCCGATTCGCCGATACTTTCGCGCATATCTTTCAAGACCATGCCCGGCGAGACTACCGCCGTTATCGGCTCAACAGGCTCGGGCAAATCGACTCTTGTCAATCTTATTCCCCGATTCTACGATGTCTCGGGCGGCAGAATTCTCATTGACGGCGTGGATATAAAAAATATGTCGATGCGCACCCTCCACGAGAAAATAGGCTTCATCCCGCAGAGCGCGTTTTTGTTCAGCGGCACCGTCGCCGACAATCTGCGCATGGGCAAGCCCGACGCTACAGAAGAGGAGATGTGGGAGGCGCTCGAAACCGCGCAGGCGGCGGATTTTGTCAGAGCTATGCCGGACGGACTCGACAGCGAACTCTCGCAAAACGGCAAGAACCTTTCCGGCGGCCAGCGTCAACGCCTCGCGATAGCGCGCGTGCTGATAAGAAAGGCTGAGATATATGTTTTTGACGACAGCTTCTCGGCACTCGACTTCTCAACCGACGCGAAGCTCCGCAAGGCTCTGCGCGAGAGAATGCCGGACATAACGAAGATAATCGTCGCCCAGCGCGTCGGAACGATAATCGACGCGAGCCGCATAATCGTGCTCGACGAGGGCAAAGTCGCGGGCATCGGCACCCACCGCGAGCTGCTTGAAAATTGTACGGTCTACCGCGAAATTGCCCAATCCCAGCTTTCAAAGGAGGAACTCGCATGAGCAGAAGATCACCTCTGAAGAGAAAGCGTACCTCGCAATCGAGAAAGAAATACAGCGGATATTCCGGCGGCAACCGCCGTCCCGGCGAAAAGCCGAAGAATTTCAAAGAGACTGTCTCGCGCTTCGTGCCGCTTTTAAAGCCGTTTGTCCCCGGCATGATTGTCGTGCTCATAGCAGGCGTTATCGGCACGGTGCTGACCGTCACGGGACCGATGTTCCTCGGCGATATAGTCGACGCGATAAAAGAGCAGGCGGATATAAAGCTCTCCGGCGGCGAGATAAATTTCTCAAAAATACAGAAAATNNAAACTTTTCAAAGATACAGAAAATACTGCTGACCATTCTCGGCATCTACGGTCTGAGTGCGGTTCTCAGCTATATTCAGCACTATATCATGGCGGGCGTCACGCAGTCCGTCGTGCGCGATCTGCGCGACAGGGTAAACGACAAGCTGACCCACCTGCCGCTGAGCTATATCGACTCGCACTCGAAGGGCGATATCCTCAGCAAGATGATGAACGATATCGACAATATCAGCAACACCCTGCAGAACAATCTCATTCAGATAATCACCTCTGCGGTGAGCTTCATCGGAATGCTCGCGCTGATGTTCTATGTCAGCTGGCAGCTGACGCTCATCACGCTGTCTGTGCTCCCGCCGAGCCTTATTGTGATATCTCTTATTTCAAAGCGCTCCAAGCGGTACTTCCGCCGCCAGTGGGACGAGACGGGCAACATAAACGGTCATATCGAAGAGATGTACACCGGTCACACGCTCATAAAGGTCTTTGACCACGAGGAGCAGGCGATAGACGAGTTCGACGATATCAACGTCAGTCTCGCGAAAGCCGGATATAAAGCACAGTTCATCTCCGGCATAATCGGTCCGATATTAAATTTCGTCAGCAATATAGCCTATGTGCTCATCTGCGTCATAGGCGGCGTGTATGTCATAAAGGGCACTTTCTCCCTCGGCGACATAACGACTTTCTTCACTTATTCAAAGCTCTTCATGCAGCCGCTCGTCAGCATCGGCAACATCGCGAACAACCTTCAATCCTCGCTCGCGAGTGCGGAGCGCGTGTTCAATCTGCTCGATGAGCCCGACGAGTGCGCGGACTGCTACGACACCAGAATTGAAGAGCCCAAGGGCGAAGTCGAATTCAGAGATGTCAGTTTCAGCTACACTCCAGAAGTGCCGCTTATCGAAAACATGAATCTGAAAGTCGATCCGGGTCAGCTCGTCGCGATAGTCGGACCGACCGGAGCGGGAAAGACGACATTTGTGAACCTACTCATGCGCTTCTACGATGTCAATAAAGGCGAGATTCTTCTCGACGGTCACGACATACGCACGATACCGCGCGAAAATCTGCGCAGCGTATTCGGCATGGTGCTCCAGGACACATGGCTGTTCGAGGGCACGATAATGGAGAACATAGCCTACGGCCGAAAGGGCTGCTCGCGCGAAGAGGTCATTGACGCGGCAAAGGCGGCAAGAGTCCACCACTTCATCAGCACACTGCCCGACGGCTACGAGACGATGCTCGAAGAGAACGGCGAGAACATCTCGCAGGGTCAGCGCCAGCTTCTGACGATAGCCCGCGCCATTCTCGCGAACCCGTCGGTGCTCATCCTCGACGAAGCGACAAGCTCCGTTGACACGCGCACAGAAGTGCATATACAAAAGGCGATGAACGAGCTGATGAACGGCAGAACGAGCTTCGTTATCGCGCACAGGCTCTCGACCATCCGCGACGCCGATGTTATCTTGGTTATGAACAACGGCACGATAGTCGAGCAGGGCACACATGAACAGCTGCTCGCGCAAAACGGCTTCTACAGAGAGCTCTACGCCAGCCAGTTCGGAGTGTAAAATATAAAAATTATCCGCTGTATCAAATAATTGATACGGCGGATTTTTTGATTAAACGGTCGGCAATAGACATTTCGGGAATTTCGTGCCGCTGTCGCGGCATCGATGCGTCGAGGTCGCCGCACCCTACAAGTTATATATCAACAAAATTGTGCAAAATCTGTGGGTGGATAATATTCTGCCATACCATGCACATCTTTCCCCTACAAACAAAGCAAAAATCCGCCGCATCAAAAAATCAACACGGCGGAGTTTTATTTCATCTCACTGTATATTTCCCTCGCGCGGGTCGTCAGAGCTTCCTGCGTGTTTTTTGTCACCCCGTCTATCACTTCGTCGAGTAACTGGGCGAGCACCGCACCGAGCTTTCTGCCCTGCGGGATGCCGATATCCATGAGCGTGCGCCCATTTATCTGGAGCTCGCTCAGCGACAGGCATGGCTTCTGCGCCGCCAGATTCTTCGCAATTTTTTCGGCATCGGCTATCCGGTCGAGCCGATATCTGTATTCCGGCGACTGCGCAAGCACATCGGCGCGCATGACCTTGAGCAGTTTCAGCACGCCGTCGAGACCGAATTTTGAGAGATAGCGCGGCATTTTTTCCGTGTTTTCATATAGCTCCCAGCGGTCGTGATTGCTGACGAGAAAGAGAATTTCATCCCTGAATTTGTTCGATACTTTGAGCCGCGCGAGTATCTGCGCCGATATCTCCGCGCTGATTCGCTGATGCCCGTAAAAATGCGCGACGCCGTTTTCGTCGAATTTTTTGACGGCGGGCTTGCCGCAGTCGTGCAGGAGCATCGCGAAGCGCAGCGTCGGCTCGGGGTCGATGCTCTCGACGGCTATCAGCGTGTGTTCGTATATATCATAGCAGTGGTGCTTGTTGTCGTGGCCATTTTTGTACATCGGCTGAAGCTCCGGCAGGATTTCAAAAAGCACCGTGGCAAAGTCCGTAAGTATTCGCTTAGCGCCTTTTCCGCAGACAAGCTTTAACAGCTCTTTTGATATGCGCTCTTCCGAAATGTTTCCGAGCAGAGCGCGGTTTTTCAAAAGGCTCTGTGCGGTTTTCTCCTCAATTTCAAAATCGAGCGCGGACGCAAAGCGCAGGGCGCGCAGGATTCGCAGAGCGTCTTCGTTAAATCGCCTGTCCGGGTCGCCGACGCAGCGGATTATTTTGTTTTTGAGATCATTCTGACCACCGAAAAGATCGACCGTCCCGGTCTTTTTGCTGTAAGCCATGGCGTTGACCGTGAAATCCCGCCTGCCGAGATCCGCTCCGAGATTGGAAGTGAAAGTCACGCTTTTCGGGTGCCTGTTGTCCTCATATTCGCCGTCGAGGCGGAAAGTCGTTATTTCAAGCGGCTCGCCATCGATAACAACCGTCACCGTGCCGTGCTTTATGCCCGTGTCGATGCAGTGAAAATCTGCAAACACGGATTTCATATCCTCGGGCTTCGCCGAGGTAGTTATATCCCAGTCGTTCGGAGTCTTTCCGAGCAGGCTGTCGCGCACGCATCCGCCGACGGCATATGCCTCGAAACCCGCCGACTGAAGCAGGTTTATCGCAGTATCAACATTTTTCGGCATATCCATCGTCAAGCGGTTCAACTCCTTTACAACAAAGATATTTTATCATATAATTGTCACCGGATACAAGAGAAAAGGAGCAAGAACATGAACATTCAGATATTCGGAAAATCAAAATGCTTCGACACGAAAAAGGCGGAGCGCTGGTTCAAGGAGCGCAGAATAAAATATCAGCTCATCGATGTTGCAAAATACGGCATGAGCCGCGGCGAATACGCCTCTGTCAAGAAAGCCGTCGGCGGCATGGACAATTTATTCGACGAGAAGAGCAAGGCATACGAACAGCAGTTTATAAAATACCTCGCGCACGACGAGGACAAAGAGGAGAAGCTCTTCGAGCACCCCGAATTATTCAAGACCCCGATAGTCCGAAACGGCAAGCAGGCAACGGTCGGCTACTGCCCGGAGATATGGAAAGATTGGGAGTAATTTCGCTCGCGCTCAAAGCAATTAGTGAACAGTGAATAGTGAAAAAGTGCGCAGTATAATCGGAAAAATTTGCATGAATTTATTAACATCTATACCGCACGAGCGGCACAAAATGAAGCTATAAAAAGTATTTTTTAATTTACCAACTTTCACGCTTCTAATTTTTACGAAAGGAGACCCGGTATGCCAAACAGAATCTGGCTCTGCGGCGACACGCATATGCACTCATCAGTCAGCGACGGAAAGTACGCGCCCGACGAGCTAATATCAAAATGCAAAGCCAAGGGTCTCGACTGGATAATAATAACCGACCACAACAAAAACGCGGTCGGCAAAAAAAGCTTTTATTCTGAGAATCTGCTCGTCATTCCCGGCGCCGAATACACCGGGCGAAACGGGCACATGAATATCTTCGGGAGCGGGTTGCCCGAATTCGACGGCACGCGCCCGGAGAAATACGAACAGTATCTTTCAATGTCCGAGCTCGCTCATTCAAACGGATGCACGGTATCTCTAAATCACCCGTTTTGCAGCCGCTTCGGCTGGAGAATGCCGCTCGAAGATTTTCCGGCGGACTGCATCGAAATTTGGAACATGTTCATGCATCAGAGCAATATGACCTGCATCGGCTGGTGGGAGCGGCAGATCCTCGGCGGCAGGCGAATATCTGCTCTCGGCGGCAGCGACTATCACCGCGACTACGGCACATCGGATATGCTCGCTTCGCCGACAACATTCGTCTTTGCCGAATCGAACAGCGAAAAAGATATCTTATCAGCTCTGCGCCGCGGAAACTCGTTTATTACGAACTCGCCCGACGCGTCGAGGCTCGTTCTGTCATACAGTGACTGCGTTCAGGGTGACGAAGTTAAATTTTCTCCTGGAATGAAAATTCATCTGCGCGCCGAAAGGCTCAGAAAAAATATGACCCTGCGCGTGTTCAACAACGAAAAAAACATATATGAACACAGAATCGGCGGCGAGTCGGAGCTCGACGAAGATATCTCTATAACAGAAAAAGGCTTCGTCCGTGCGCAGATAACATATAGTTTGTGCGGATTCAGAAAGACATTTTTCAACATCAAAATGGCTCTTTGGAGACCGAAAGAGAAAAATATCCCGTATGATACCGCCGTGTGGTGTATAACTAACCCGATGTGGGTAGTATAGTACAAAAACAATTTTTTATTAGCTACGCCGATAACGGCAACGGTGCGTCAAAGTCGCCGTGCCATACAAGCCGTATGTCAATAAAATTGTGCAAACTTCGCGGGCGGATGATATCATCCACTACAATATTGTGCTGATTTATAACAAAAAGAAACTGCACACGGCAGTTCCTTTTTTATTATTTAGATTTTTACTATATATCCGTCCTTGCGCGGGGAACGCGCAGTGGGTTCGACGGCGGAATAACCGAGTGCTATCGAGCCGACTCCGCGCAGGGTTTCGGGCAGATTCCACTCGCGCAGTAATTTTTTGCCCTCTTCGCTGTCGAATATCTCGCGCTCCCTATGAACCCAGACCGAGCTCAAATCGCAGGCGTGGGCGGCGAGCATCATATTTTCGAGCACGCAGCTGCCGTCCTCAACGAATGTGTTTGCGCTCGGATCCGCGAGAACGAGAACGACGGTCGGCGCGCCGTAATACGGGTCTTTGTCAACGCCCATTATCGCGGCGTTGAGCTTCGAGAGCTTTTCACGGTACTTTTTATCGGACACCGCGATTATAACAGGCGACTGGCGGTTCATGCCCGTCGGCGCATAAGTGCCCGCTTCAAGGACTGCGTCGAGCAGATCTTCCGGTATAGAATCGGGCTTGAAGCTGCGCGTGCTGCGGCGGGTTTTTATCATCTCAAGAAAATCTCTGTTCATGTTTTTTCCTCCCAAAAGCTTTCAGGACAGCGTACCAAATGATACCGCCGCCCTGAAAGCACCTCTATTCATATCTCCTATACTTTCTTTATTCTGACATCCAAATATAGCTAAATTGTGTTCAAATTGTGAACAATTTTTGATTTCAGATAAATTTAAGGAAATATTTATTTCTTTTGTCTACTTTAGCTTACTTTTTTTTGGCTTTGGGCAGTATCACGCAAACAAGAATGACGCACACGGCGGCGACTGCCGCAATGATTATCCACTTCGTGTTTGAGGTGTTCTGACCCGTTGCGGGAACCATTTCTTCTGCAAAAGCGGTTATTGCCGCCGCAGCGACGCTTATCGCCATCAGAGCCGCCAGAACTATCGCGACCACTCTTGTCCATATTCCTCTCTTCTGCATTTTTATCATCCTTTCGTTCGGGCGTTATTTTACGCCGAGAATTTTTTCGATTGATTCGCCGAGCTTTTCGCCGAGAGCCGAGGAGTGATTTTCGTCCTTGCCGCAGGCGGTTATATATGCCTTGAGCTTCGGCTCGGTGCCGGACGGGCGGACTATGACGCTGTTGCCGTCGGGCAGTTTATATGCGAGAACATTTGACTTTGGCAGGTCTATCTCGCTTATTTTGCCGCTTATTATATCAACGCGCTCGGACTTTTTGTAGTCGGCGGTCTCGATAACCTTCATACCCGCTATCTCTTCGGGAGCGTGCTCTCTGAGCGAGGTCATGATAGCTCCCATCTTCTCCATTCCGCTCTCGCCCTCGAAAGTGAAGTTGAGAAGAATGTTCTTGTAGTAGCCGTATTTTTCATATATCTCGGTCATCTTCTCGGCGAGGGTCTTGCCCTGAGATTTATAATATGCCGCCATCTCGCAAACGAGCAGGGAAGCGACTACAGCATCCTTGTCTCTCGCGTGCAGACCGGAGAGATAACCGTAGCTCTCTTCCATGCCGAGAATGAATCTGTCACCCTCGTTTTTCTTTTCGAGATCGGTCGCAAATTCGCCGATATATTTGAATCCCGTCAGCACATCGTGTATCGCGCAGCCGTAGCTCTCCGCGACGCGGTCAACGAGCGAGGTCGTAACGAACGACTTGACTATCACGGGGTCTTTGGGCAGAGTGCCGGCATTTTTCATCGAAGAGAGAATATACTCGGTCAGCAGAACGCCAACTTCGTTGCCGCTCATGAGTCTGAAATCATTTCCGGTGTTGACTGCGATGCCGACACGGTCGCAGTCGGGGTCGGTCGCGAGAAGCAAATCGACATTCTTGCCCTCGGCGAGCTTTAGAGCCTCTTCAAAAGCCTGGCGAATCTCGGGATTCGGATAGGGGCAGGTCGGGAAGTGACCGTCCGGATTCTCCTGAGAGGGGACTACCGTAACATCGTCGAAACCCGCACGCTTGAGCACCTCGCGGACAGGTTTGTTGCCCGTGCCGTTGAGGGGAGTGTAAATCAGCTTGAGCTTGCCTTTTGAAACGGCATCGGGATTGACTCTGCGCGAGAGGACGCACTCATAGAACGCCTCGTTCACGCTGCTGTCAATAAACTCGATCTTTCCGCTCTTTATGCCCTCGTAGAAGTCCATGGTGCGGACATCGTCGAAGATATCAACTTTTCTGATGCACTCATATGTTGCGTTCGCCTCGGCGTCGGTCATCTGATAGCCCTCGTGCGAATAGCACTTATAGCCGTTGTACTTCGCGGGGTTGTGGCTCGCGGTGATTATTATGCCGGAGCTGCAGCGGAGCTTTCTTACGGCGAAAGAGAGCATCGGGGTCGGAACCAATTCGGGATAAATATATACTTTTATTCCGTTTGCGGCGAGCACACCTGCCGCGCCCTTTGCGAAAACATCCGAGTTGATTCTCGAGTCGTGCGCTATCGCGACGGACGGGGAATCATACTTTGCGTTGAGATAATCCGCCAGACCCTGGGTCGCCTGGTTGACGGTGAAAACATTCATTCTGTTTGTGCCCGCGCCGAGAACTCCGCGCAGACCACCCGTGCCGAATTCGAGCGCACGGTAAAATCTATCCGATATCTCGTCCTCTTTGCCTTCAATGGCGGAAAGCTCGTCATGAAGTTCTGCATTGCCCTCGGTCTTTTTCAGCCAGAGGTCATAGAGATCCTTGATTTCCTGTTTCATTGTTCTGCTCCTTTCGAAAGCCGGTAGCATCGGCTTACTCATATAATATTATAATACCTTTATATCTTTTCATCAACTACTATTTGAGCAAATTTACTATTTGTTTATTTTATCCGGCACATAAATTTATAGTCTTGCCGTCTGTCTTTTATGCGTCATGTGTGGTATAATTAACGGCAGTATTAATAAAGTCATGTAAAAAATGTTTTTTGCGTTCAATCGGAGATAATACTATGGAAAAAGAAACAAACAGCTTTTCGCAGGGACTGCGTGACGGAATGCCGATATGCCTGGGCTATCTGTCGGTCGCCTTTGCGTTCGGAATATTCACGGTCAGCCACGGACTCACGGCGTGGGAAGCTGTAATGATCTCGATGACAAATGTCACCTCCGCCGGGCAGTTGGCGGCGGTGCCGATAATCGCGGGCGGCGGCTCGCTGTTTGAGCTGGCGCTGACGCAGTTTGTTATCAATATGCGCTATTCGCTCATGTCCGTCTCACTCTCGCAGAAGCTCGGAAAGAGCGTAAGACTGATTGACAGATTTTTAATATCGTTTGTCAATACAGATGAAGTTTTCGCGGTCGCTATCTCAAAAGGCGAGCCGCTCGGCAGAAAATATCTCTACGGACTCACCCTGACTCCCTATCTCGGCTGGAGTCTCGGCACTCTCCTGGGTGCGGTCGCCGGAAATATCCTGCCCGCAATGCTCGTCTCCGCCCTCGGAATCGCGATATACGGAATGTTTATAGCGATAATAGTCCCGCCCGCGAAAAAGAGCCTGCCGACTCTGCTCTGCATATTGACGGCAATTGCTCTGAGCTGTGCGTTTAAATTCGTTCCCGTGCTCTCGAAGGTGCCGAGCGGATTCGCTATAATTATCTGCGCTGTTGCGGCGAGCGTGCTGTTTGCGCTTGTGGCTCCGATAAAAGAGAAGCATACAGGGGAGGTGAGCGCCGATGAATAACTATATTCAGTTTTTCTCGGGTCTTGCCGTCATGGCGGGAGTTACATATCTCGTCAGGATGCTTCCGCTCGTCTTGGTCAAGAAAAAGATAGAAAACAGATTTTTAAATTCTTTTCTCTATTATGTCCCATATGCGGTGCTCGCCGTTATGACAGTCCCCGCGATATTTTCATCCACCGCGAGTCTCCCGAGCGCGATAGCTGGCTTTGTCGTTGCATTGATTCTCGCATATTTCGAGCGCGGTCTGCTGACCGTCGCCGCTGCGTCCTGCGCCGCTGTGTTTATAGCGGAGCTGATAATGAAATTCATTCACTGAGGTAATATAAAATGATTCTGCGCGAAGTTTCAAAGATTGATGTAAACTATGTAAAAAAGCTATATAAAGAGGCTTTTCCGATAAGAGAGAGAATGCCTTTTTCGAGGCTTTTAAAATTACAGAAGAATAATACAATAAAAATGTTCGCCGCATATGAAAACGGCGAGCCCTGCGCTCTCGCGATAACCTGCACGGGCAGCAAATCTGTTCTTTTGATGTACCTCACCGTTGACGACAACAAACGCGGTCAGGGGCTGGGTTCAAAAATTATTCCCGCTCTGTGCGAGACTTTTCCGCGCCGCAATCTCCTGCTCGAAATAGAGAAGCCGGACGAAAACAAGCCGATGACCGTTCGCAGAAAGGAATTTTATCTTCGCTGTGGACTGCGCAAGACGGGGACAGAAATATCTCTCGCCGGAGTTCCGATGGAAGTTCTCATAAAGGGCGACGGAGAATTCGACAAATACGAATATCTCGATATCTACCGCAAGCACTTCGGAAGACGAATGGCGAAGCTGCTGCTGAAAATCAAATAAATTAAGCCGGAAAATTTTTCTTCCGGCTTTGCTTTTTATATATTTATTGTCTCTTCAACCGACTCTGATTCAATCGTCGTCTCTTCGATTTCAATCGTCTTTTTCTTTTTGCTGTTAAACATGCCGTCAAGCTTTTTGCACAGTGAATTCACTCTTATCAGCTTAAAAAGCCGTATTCTCAGAATGTCTATTACTATACATATTATAAATACAGCAAGCGAAATGCCTATTATGCCGAGTATGATTATCGCCGGGTTCTCTTTGTTGAGAAAATCCGCAATGCCGCTTATCACATAATCAAAAACAAACGGATTGGTGTGTATGAGATAAACTCCGAGCGCGGCGGGCGTTATAAAATTTATGAATTTTTCGCCTTTTTCCCCGAAGCTGAGCTTTGAGAAGAAGATAAAAAGAAAAACAGCGCATAGAACAACAAACGGTGAGGTATATTGAAGATAATTCACATTGACTTTCAAAAAGTTCTTCATTACAAATTTAAAATAAAAACTGAAGAAGAAGCTGCCTGCGGCACAGATAATATATAAAAGCAATGATATATGCTTTTTCATTTTTTCGCCGACGCGGTATTTTTTCATATATGCGCCGAACAGATACATTATTGCGAGCCACAGCGCGCTGTAGCCGTTGTTGAGCTTGAATGAATCTTCCCTTATTAAATAAGCGAGAGTTGACAGCACAAAAATGCAGACGAGCACTGTTTTGAATATAATTTTATCCGCTTTCTCCGCAAAAGAATTGAGCGCCGGAATGAACAGATACATAAAGAAATAAGACGTCATGTACCAATATTTTCCCGACACTATCGGAAAAAATGAAAATACAATGTTCTTCGCGCTAAAAAGCTCCAAATGAGTGGGTATCATTATCGCGGAGATAACAACGCTGTAAAACAAAACTTCAAACCATAATTCTGTTATACGCGAAATCCTGAGCTTTTTTCCATACATAAGATAGCCGGTTGTTATCGCATAGCAGTTCACGGCGCAGAAATTCATGTTCTGCAAAAAATATGCGCCGAAAAAACGGGCGCCCACAACATTATAGACCACTCCTCCTCTGCCTATAACATGGAGCACCACTATCATGAACATTGAGAAAAGCTTGAAAAGATTTATTCCGCTGTTGATCTTTTTCATTTTTTGTTCCTCATTCAGATGTTTGAAAGACTGTCAACATACTCCGTGCGTTTGAGCAGCGTTGACGACGATATCTGTGAAATATAGACGTGCGTTTTTTGGTCTCTGCCGATGCAGACTATAAACGATTTCGGAAGATCGGTGCAGACATTCGTGACGCAGCCGTCCTTTTCGGCCTTCGCGAGATAATCGCGCGTGGCTTTTGAGACGGTCGAAGTGTCGAGATCAAAAATCCCGACTATCTCATCCATACTTACGACCTTGTCCTGACCGAGATGAAGATACATCAGTCTCCCTCCTCATATTTCATTTATACTGCCGTCTGTCATTTCAAACGCCTTGCCTTTTTGAAGCCGCAGCAGCTGGGACGGATCGCAGCAGGTTATGAAGACCTGCCTCTTTCCGAGGCGTTCGAGCAGCAGTTCCTGACGCCCGTCGTCAAGCTCGCTCATGACATCGTCAAGCAGGATTATCGGGCTTTCGTCCGTGATTTTTTCGAGTATGTCCGCCTCGGCGAGCTTTAATGATAGTGCACAGGATCTCTGCTGGCCCTGTGAGCCGTAGATGCGGGCATTTCTGTTGTTTATAAAAAATGAAAGATCGTCTTTGTGCGGACCTGTGCCGGTAAACTGGCGGCGGATATCGGTCTCGCGATTTTTTTCAAGCTCGTCGAGCATAGTCTGCGCCGCCGATTGTTCGTCAAAGTCGGCAGCCTTGCAGAATGTATCATATTTTACCGTCAGTTTTTCGCGCCCGGCGGTTATTCCGGAATAATTTTCCGCAGCCTGCTTTTTTATCATCTCGAGATATTCAAAGCGGTAGCGAAGTATTTTAGCTCCGAGGGCAGACAGCTGAGCGTCCCATGAGAAGAACATATCGGAGCTGATATTCCCGCTCGCCGCCGCCTGGCGCAGCAGCGCGTTGCGCTCGGAGAGAGTTTTGATATATTTCGAAAGTATCCCTGCGTAATTCGGTTTGACAAGGCTTATCGCTATGTCTATAAACTTTCTGCGCTCGCCCGGTCCGTCCTGAACTACAGACAGCGTTGCCGGAGAAAAAAGCACAGCAGGAAACTCGCCTATCAGTCTGCGCGGAGTGTCCTTATGAACGCCGTTTATCCACACATTTTTTTTATCCGTCAGTTCGAGCCGCGCCGTCTGATCTCTGTCAAATGCAAAAAAGCTTATATCAAGCATACTGCGCTCGCAGTTCTCGCGTATAAGCTGGGAATTTTTCCTCGTCCTGAAGCTGTGGCATCCGGTGAAGAGCCAAATACTCTCGATAAGATTCGTCTTCCCCTGACCGTTTTCGCCGAAGATTATATTTATAGACCTGTCCGGCGAAATTACTGCATTTTCAAGATTGCGAAAGTCTTTTGCATTGTGCTGTGTTACATACATATCAGATAACTTTGTATATTTTATGTTCAAACTCAGCCGTATCCCCCGGACGGAGCTTTTTGCCGCGCGAAGTGCAGACTTCGCCGTTGACTTTCACTTCTCCGTCCTGAATAACGAACTTTGCGTGTCCGCCGGTCACAACTGCATCGCAGAGCTTCAGAAAAGCGTCGAGACGGATAAACTCGGTGTCTATCTTTTTCTCCGTGACCGGTTTCTCTTTTATTCTGACTTTGAGTTTTTTAACCATTTCTATCCTTCTTACTCAGTCTTTATTCTAACGGGCAGCACAAGGAACAGGAAGCTGTCGCCCTCGGGCGGAAGGATTATTATCGGCGAGACGGGGCCGTTGAGCTTGAAATTGACTTCGTCTGTATCCGCAACGCGCAGAGCGTCGGTCAGATACTTGTTATTGAAGCCTATTTCAACATCGTCGCCGTCTATCTCGGCCGGAACGCTGTCGCTCGCAGTACCGAGCGAAGTGACGCTCGAGAGTCTTATCATATTATCGGCGAAAACGCACTTGATGGGACTCTTATACTTCTCGCTGATAATGAGCGAAGCGCGGTCGATCGAATTTATCATGTCGCGGGTGTTGACTCTGACTCTTGTTGTGCATTTGGGCGGGATAGCGGATTCATAATTCAAGAACTCGCCCTCAAGAAGTCTCGAAACGACGCTGTAAGAGCCTATTTCAAAAACTATATGTCTCTTGCCGACTCCGAGCGAGATAGTTCCGTCATCGTCGTTCATCAGCTTCATTATCTCGGAAAGCGTCTTCGCGGGGACGATAAACGAGATATCGTCGCCGGAATAGTCTATATTCTCTTTTCTTACAGCGAGTCTGAATCCGTCGATTGCAATGAGCTTCAATATATTGCCGCTGATATCAAACTTGACGCCTGTGTGAACGACTTTGCTGTCGTTTACCGCGACAGCAAATATAGTCTGCCTGACCATATCTTTTAAAACGCCCTGATTGATAACAATAGGATATCCGCCGGAGACTGACGGGAGCTCGGGATATTCCTCCGCGCTCATGCCGATAAGCGAATATTTCGCGTTGCCGCTGACGATGCTTGCAAGAAGTCTCGCGTCGGACTCAAAGCGCACGCTCTCGCCGGGTAGCTTGCGCAGAATGTCGCAGAGAATGCGGGCATTGATAATTATCGAACCCTCTTCTTCGACTGTCGCCTTTATTGCGGTATTTATGCCGAGCTCAAGGTCATAGCCTGTGAGAATGAGCTGACCGCTGACTGCCTTTATGAGAATACCTTCTACTGCGGGTATCGACGTTTTGGTCGATACTGCTCTCTGCACGTTGAGGCAAGCTTCGGAGAGCTCCGCCGTGCCGCAAACAAATTTCATGAAAGATCCTCCCTGTCTGTGAATAAATAAATATTATATTTAGTAGTAGTAGTAGAGGGTGTTGAAAGTGAGGAAAAGTACCTCTGTCCCTTTACTGTCAATGAAACCGCGATTTCGAGTTTTCCACATCGGATGAGGAAAGATTTT
This sequence comes from Ruminococcaceae bacterium UBA6392, assembly GCA_002438685.1. Taxonomy (GTDB): domain Bacteria; phylum Bacillota; class Clostridia; order Oscillospirales; family Acutalibacteraceae; genus CAG-177. Next base: position 24,761 of record DJQG01000099.1, read on the forward strand.
ACTTTTCCACACACCTAAAAACACCAATGTGGAAAGTGTGGAAAACTGATATGTGGAAAACTAAAAGAATGTGGAAAATTTTTCTTTTTATCAGAGCTCTTTTCTACCCTCGATAGCCTTTGTGAGGGTGAAATTATCGGCATATTCAAGATCCGCTCCGACGGGGATTCCATAAGCGAGGCGCGATACTTTCACTCCGAGCGGCTTTACGAGCCTTGAGATAAACAGAGCCGTGACATCGCCCTCAGCTGTCGGATTGGTCGCCATAATAAGCTCTTTTACTTCGCCGTCGCCGAGTCTGTTGACAAGTTCTTTTATGCAGAGGTCGTCGGGACCGACTCCGTTCATCGGGGATATCAGCCCGTGAAGAACGTGATATACTCCGCCGAACTCGTGTGTGCGTTCGATAGCCATGACCGCTTTCGGGTCTTCGACAACGCAGATAACGCTTTTGTCCCTCGACGGGCTCTTGCATATCGGGCAGAGATCAGCATCTGTCAAATTACAGCAGACGGGGCAGCGATGAATTTTAGTCTTCGCCTCAACTATCGTATCGGCAAATTCTTTTGCCTGCTCGTCCGTCATCGAAAGAATATGATAGGCGAGCCTCTGGGCGTTTTTTCTGCCGATTCCCGGTAGGCGCTCAAACTGCTCAATCAGTCTCGCGAGCGGAGCGGCATTGTTCTGCGCCATATCAGAAAAGTCCGGGGATGGAAAGTCCGCCCTTGGCGCGCTCCATGCCCTGCTCCATAGCGTCGTTAGCCTTGCGCACGCTCTCATTGAAAGCGGCGATTATCAGATCCTCGAGCATCTCCGGCTCTTCGGGGTCGATTATCTCGGGAGCCATTTTGATGGAAACAGCCTCGTGGCGTCCGTTGACGGTCACTTCGACAGCTCCGCCGCCTGCGCTCGCGGTGAACTCGGTCTCTTCGACCTCCTGCTGGATGCGAGCCATCTCCTCCTGCATCTCCTGGATTTTTTTCATCATATTTGCACTGCCGCCCTGCTGGGCGCCGGGGATTCTTGCTTTCATGATTATTTCTCCTTATTTTAACTGTTTTTAAAATCGTTTATTTTTTTTATAAGCCCTTCGAGCGGATCCTTGCCGTTGTGCTGTTCCGTGGCTTTATAAAGACCTATTTTATACCGTTTGCCGGTGACCGCGAAAATCGCTTTCATTAAGAGCACCGCGTGGGTGTCCTGCTTGATGAAAGACGAGAGCGCGGGATTTTCGCTCTTTATAAGAATAAAGTTGTCGCGCTCATATCCGCTCGCGCCGTTGAGTATTCCGTGGAGCGGCGCATCGATTTTCTGAAGCTCGTCCATGACTTCCGCCCAGCGGGAGAACGGAACTGTCTCGCCGTTCGTGCCCTCGGGTGAGGGTGCCGGAGCGTGATGCTCGGCGGGAGCTTCCGTTTTCGGCTCGGGAGCCTTTTCTGTTACGGCAGTTTTCTGCGTCTCCGGAGTTTTTTTCTCTTCTTCCGCTTTTATCTGCTGTCGAGGCTCTGGAACGGCTGTTTTGATTTGTTCCGGAGCTTTCGGCTTGTTTTCAATGGGAGCGGCACTACTTGCCGCCGTAAAATTGCCGGAAGCCAATTTCGCTTCGAGTGCGGATATTCTTCTTAGCAGAGCGTCATTTTCCGAATCGAGCGACTCGGAGCAGAGCTTCACGAACGCCATTTCGAGCGGTATTCTCTTATTCGACGCGCGCTTTATCTGCGAGAATGTGTCTTCGATAATATTTAAATCATAGAGTAGCTCTTCGAGCGGCAGCTTTTCCGCAAGAGCTTTGAGAGATTTCAGTTCATCGTCTGTAGCTATCAGAATGCTGTCCGCATTCTTGACCGTCTTGACTATCATCAGGTCGCGCAGGTGAAACATGAACTCGGAGCAGAGGCGCTCCATATCGCAGGAGTTCATGTGCAGCTCGTTGATTATTCCGAGAGCCGATGCGCAGTCCTTTTTGATTATGCATTCGGACAGGCGCATTAGATAGTCGCGCCCTGCGAGTCCCGCGCTCTTTGTAACGACTTCGCTCGTTATATGTTCGTCGACGGCACAGCATCTGTCGAGCAGCGAGAGCGCATCGCGCAGCGCTCCGTCGGCGACTTTTGCTATCAGAGCGGCGGCGTCTTCGTCGAGAGTGATATTTTCATGCTCGGCGACATATTGGAGTCTCGCGCAGATATCCTCGGGCGTTATTCTCTTGAAGTCAAATCTCTGGCAGCGCGAAAGAATAGTCGCGGGGAGCTTGTGGACTTCGGTAGTCGCGAGGATAAATATAACATGCTCCGGCGGCTCTTCGAGAATTTTCAGAAGAGCGTTGAACGCGCCGGTCGAGAGCATATGAACCTCGTCTATAATATAGACTCTGTACTTCGCTTTTACAGGAGTAAAGTTCGCTTCGTCACGAAGATCGCGGATATTGTCAACGCCGTTGTTTGAAGCGGCGTCTATCTCAATAACATCGAGCACCGAGCCGTTGTCAATGCCGCGGCATATCTCGCACTCGTTGCAGGGGTCGCCGTCATGCGGCGAGAGGCAGTTGACCGCCTTTGAAAGAATCTTCGCGCAGGTGGTCTTGCCCGTTCCGCGCGAGCCGGTGAACAGATAGGCGTGGGCGACCCTGCCGCTGACGAGCTCATTCTTGAGCGTCGCGGTTATATGGGGCTGACCGTAGACCTCTTCAAAAGTCTGCGGACGCCATTTTCTGTAGAGCACGCGGTACATAACAGACAGTCCTTTAAAAATACTTTTTGATAAAGCAAAAACGAGCCTTTATCTTGGTCATGCGGCGGGCAGGCGGACTGTGGCGCACAGTGCAGACCGCTTAATGCTGCTCGGTTCCCCGCCTGACATGGTTCACGGCGCCCCGCCGCACAGGACCCGCCACGCCACATGACCAAAACAAAGCCTCGCTTAAGATGCTTATCAGGTTACTAAGATATTATAATATATATTTGAATCAATTACAAGTGCTATATACTATAATAATATGCAAAATTTTTTGTTTTCGGGGTTGTGTAATTTACCTTGAAAACTAAACAGAAAAAAACTGCTTTTTTAAAAAGTTTGATTTATAAACAGATAATTACATCTTTCGGCAATATTTTGTCGATTTGTTTTATAAGCAACGTTTTCTGCTTTTCATGAGTAAATAAGTATGATATAATAAAAATATGTATAAGAAAGGAAGTCTTATCATGACAAAGCTCAAAAAATTCGGCGGAAAATATAAAGACGAGACTGTTGAAAGAATAGCGCGGTATTTCGGATTCAGCGCGGGTCTGCATTTCGGCACGGACAAGCCCGACGAGAGCCGGATGAAAGCGGCGAAAAAGACACTAAAAGAGTGGACTCACGGAAGCGACGAGCTGTTTGTAATAGTTGACGAAAAAGACACAGTCGGCTTTGTCCATATAAATTACCGCACGGGCAACACCGCGTGGATCGAGGATATCTATGTTGACGAACTGAGACGCGGACAGGGAATCGCAACGCGCGTTATCGGGCTTGCGGAGGATAAGATAAAATCGCACAGGGGCTATACTTCAATCTGCTTTGAGGCTTCGCCCGATAACAAAGCCGCGCTCGCGCTCTATCATAAGCTCGGCTATATCACGCTCGGCATGATAACCGTGCGCAAAGAGATATACAAAAACGACAAAAAGAACGAGACCGAGCTTTTCGGGCTGACTTATAAATACTGAGGTGCAGCATGGAATACAAATTCAATCATTTTAACTTCAATGTAAAAAATCTCGACGAGAGCATAAAATTCTATAACGAAGCTCTCGGACTCAAAGAGATCCGCCGCAAAGAGGCGCCGGACGGCTCTTTTACAATAGTTTTCATGGGCGACGGCAGCGGCACTTTTTCTCTTGAGCTCACTTGCCTCAAGGATCACCCGCAGGCATATGACCTTGGCGAATGTGAATTTCATCTCGCGCTGACTGCGGACGACTACGAAGTTTCGCTCAAAAAGCACAAAGAGATGGACTGCGTCTGCTATATAAACGAGGGCATGGGGATATATTTTATTTCCGACCCGGACGGCTATTGGATAGAGATAATCCCGAAGAGGTAATTATGACAAAAAAGCAAAAGGCCGCCCTCGCTGTGGCGGCGCTCGAAAAAGAATATCCCGATGCTCTGTGTTCGATTGAAGAAAAAGAGCCTTATCGTCTGCTGATAGCGGTCAGACTCTCGGCTCAGTGCACGGACGCGCGGGTGAATTTAGTCACCCCCGTGCTCTTCGAGCGATTCCCGACGCTCGAGAGCCTCGCTTTCGCCGATGTTGCCGAGGTCGAGGAGATAGTTCACCCCTGCGGATTTTTCCGCGCAAAGGCGAACGACATAGTCTCGATGAGCCGGATGCTCATTGAAAAATATGATTCCAAAGTGCCGGACACTATCGAAGAGCTTGTCAAGCTCCCGGGAGTCGGGAGAAAGACCGCGAATTTAATAGTAGGCGATGTCTACGGCAAGCCCGCAGTCGTTGCGGACACGCATCTTATCAGAATAACAAATTTGCTGGGGCTCGTTGACACAAAAGACCCCGCAAAGGTCGAAAAAGAGCTGAAAGCTCTGCTCGATCCGAAAAAGAGCAACGATTTCTGCCACCGCTGCGTGCTCCACGGCAGGGCGGTGTGCATCGCACGCAGACCGAACTGCCCAGCCTGCGTGATGAACGGATTTTGCAGCTATTACTTAAAGCAGAAATGATATCAGCGCCGTCACCGCGGCTCCCGCGAGCGCGGAGCAGGCGAATTTCAGCGCGGAGATAATTTTTCTCTTCTTGAGCTTGCTTGCCGGAGGAATGCCCGCGCTGTCGGCTATCAGCCCCGCCCGCTCGCGCAGCGTGCCCTCGCTCGTTGCGGCGTATTCGGGTTTGACGAAAAACAGCACTTTTTCAAAATATTCGCACTTTGTCTGCGTTATCTCTATGACCTGACGGTTCACACCTTTTATCATTTTTTCTTGCCCTCCGAATGTCATGTGTTGATTATTTTTGACTTTTCGTGTGTGAAATATACCGACGGGCGGAGAAAAGCCGATTATACGAACTGTAATCGTACTTTCGCGCGTGATATGTGGAAAACTATGTGGAAAATGTTGATAACTTCTTCAAAAACGCTTGAAAAACCTTGACAAGCTGATGTGGATAGATAAATTGAAGCCGAAAATATATACAATTTGTTATATTTTTCTTTACTTTTAAAATTAGATATATTTCGCTTATATAACAAAAGGAGCGGATTTGAGTTGGATTGTGACAAAATTTTGCAGACGGACGGCGGAAGTGCAGTAACAGGGCTTCACTGCTTCAATCTGCCACTTATTCTCGACTGCGGTCAGGCGTTTCGCTGGAGCGAAAATGCGGACGGCAGCTGGAGCGGAGTGGCGATGAACCGCGAGCTCAGATTAAAGCAGGACGGCGATAATTTATTTTTTGAAAACACAACGCCCGATGAAATAAAAAACATATGGATAAAATATTTTGACCTCGACCGCGACTACACCGCGATATGCGAGTGCCTGAGCGCGGACGAAAATTTAAAAACAGCGTGTTCGGAATACCCGGGGATAAGAATATTGAAACAGGACGAGTGGGAGACGCTCTGTTCGTTTATTATCTCTCAGAATAATAACATACCGCGAATAAAGGGCATAATCGGAAGGCTCTGCGAAAACTTCGGAGATAAGCTCCCGGGCGGGGGATATTCGTTCCCGTCCGCCGAAAAACTGGCTTCTCTTGAACCGGAAGACCTCGCTCCGCTGAGAGCGGGCTTTAGAAATAAATATATAATCGACGCCGCGCGCAAAGTCGCGGGCGGTGAAGTGAATCTTTCCGCGCTCAAAAGTGCTTCGGACGATGAAGTGCGCGAAAGCCTTCTGAAAATAAAAGGCGTCGGCGCGAAAGTTGCGGAGTGTACTTTATTATTCGGCTTTGGGCGCGTCGATGCGTTCCCGATAGACGTCTGGGTGCGCCGCGTTGTCGGCGAGTTATACCCGAACGGTCTGCCCGAGTGTATGGACGGAGTGCGCGGAATAGCGCAGCAGTATCTGTTCCACTGGCGCAGACACCTTGAGGAGGACGAGAAGAAAAATGCAGGCTGATATTCTCTGCGCCGATGAGATAAAAAAATATCTCATAAAAGAGCGAAAAAATAATATCGCCGTCTTTGACACGGTGGATTCGACGAACACTGTCTTAAAAAATTTATGTGCCGAGGGAAAGGCTCGACCCGGCGACTGCGTGACCGCCGACTGCCAGACAAAAGGGCGCGGCAGGCGCGGCAAGCGTTTTGAATCGGACAAAGGAGTAGGGATATATCTTTCTTTCCTGCTCGGTACCGGCAATGCGACCCCGGATGAGATAAGCGAGATAACGGCGTGGGGCGCTGTCGCGGTGCGCCGCGCGATAGAAAAGGTCTGCCATGCGGGAAGCAAAATAAAATGGGTCAACGACATAGTCTGCGGCAGGATGAAAATATGCGGCATACTCACAGAGATGACTGCGGCGGGTCCCGTGATGGGAATCGGCATAAATGTGAATCAAAGCGAGGACGGCTTTCCGCCCGAGCTTCGCAATATCGCCTCGTCGCTTAGAATAATATGCAAGAGAGAATTTTGCAGGGCGCAGATAATCGCCGCCGTTATCGAAGAGCTCGATTTGATAAACGCGGGATTCCCGGAAAAAAGAGCGAAATATCTAAAAGAATACCGCGAGAACTGCGCCGTTATCGGCGAGGAGATAAGCATCGAGCGCGGCGGAGAAATAAAAAAAGGCCGCGCCGTTGAAATCGCCGAAAATTTCGGGCTTGAAGTCATTTTCGAAAACGGAGAGCGCGAAGTAATAACCGGCGGCGAAGTGAGCGTAAAAGGATTTTACCCGGCTAATAATACCGGGAAAGAATAAAATTACGGAGGGTACAAAATGAACAAACACAGAAAAGGGCTCTATATTATTTCAGGACTTTTCTATCTTTTCTTCTCGGGCGCGCTTGCGCTTTATCCGACCAAGATGACGGTCGGCGCAACAATTTCGATGATAGCGGGCGCGGTTCTGACGCTCGCGGCGGCAGTCGCTTCATTTATACTTGCGGCGCAGTCCGGCAAGAATCCGAAGGATTCCGCAGTCCGCACTGTTGTCATTCCGATATGCTTCATCGGTTTCGCGGTAATTCTCGCGGCGGATATCATAAACACCGCGGTGCATTTTGAAACGGCGTTCGATGCAGTCAGAATTATAGCAGAACTTATAGGCGCGGCGGGACACATTGCCGCAGCCGTTATCATGTTCAAAAACAACATGGTATTCATCAGAAGAAACAAAGCGGCATATGCCGTGTTCGCCGCGATGACGGGAAATCCCGCTTCCATATTTGTCTCAGGCGCGTTCGCGCGCGAAAGAGCGGACGGCGAATGCAAAAAGCTCCGCAAGGCGGGTGTTATCGAGCTTATCGTCGGCGCGATAATTATCGTTGCGGCATACATAATAACCAATCTCACCCTGCCGAGCGACACATTCCGCGCGGTGACCGACTGGCTGTTCCTCTGTCTGACTCTTGTTACCGACATGGGTCTTGCGCTCATCGCCGTCTCGACTCCGAAGGATAAAAAGAAAAAGGCGAAGAAAAAATGAACAGACGAAGCATACTTCTCTATACCCTTGCGGGCGTGTTTTCCATTATAGGCGCGCTGACAAACGGCATTTCGCCGTTTTTAGCCGGCAGTCCGACGGCGGAAAAAATCGTCTCGCTATGTTTGGCGATCGTATTAATACTAATAGGCGTTTCGGCGATAACCGCATCGTCGCGAATCAAAAAGAGCGGGAACGCAGACTTACGCCTGACAGAAAAAATAATGCCCGCTTTGCTCTGCGTTATGGCAATATTTATATTAGCAGATGCGGCGGTGTGCATACCGAACTTCAGTGGGCTCACGAGCGGAGTGCGCATAGCGGGGGATATAATAAATTCAATCGGCTTTGCGTCCTGCGGCATCCTGATGCTAAAAAACGTCAGGAGCGAAAAAAACACGGTGATGTATATTATTCTCTCCGTGCTCTCCGGCAGCATCTCGCCGATAATGATAACCGCGGCGTGGCTCGCGCTTCCGTATGACCCCGACCGCGAATGTTTACGCAGAAAAGCGCGAAACGGACTGATAACAGCGTTCTTTGTCGTTCTTGTGATATATGCGGCGGTCTATATCGCGCTCGGCCAGGAGACGGCGCAGAACATCGGACTTTCGGATATATATATAAAAGTAATGTCGGCGCTGTTCGTCGCGGTCATCGCCGTGTTCGCGTTTATTCCCTCGTCAAAATACAAACGTAGAGACAGCGCGGAAAAATAAAAAATAAAATATTTATTCAGCTTCGTTTCGGCAGATACGCCGGATGAAGCTGTTTTTTTTGAGATATAGCGGAGATTTATTGATTCGTGTGTGTTTGCGGAGTGCATAGATTTTATGCACCGACGCCGCGAGCGGGACACGAATATAATAGCCATCCATAAGAGCAGATATCATTTAACCCGCCGACCGTAGGGGCGAACTTCGTTTGCCTATCGAAATTACGCAGTTTTTTAGACAACACATTTCGTAGGGACAGCCCTCGCGGCTGTCTGTTATCGGTGTAAAGTTCCGGTAAATTTAAACAGATAGAAGCAAGCTACATTCTTGACTTTTGCAAAATAAAAGTGAGTGATTTAGCCAACATTTATAATCAGGTTTCTAATAGCCGCGCCGCAGTGGTAGGAGCTTATGGTGATAGGCGAGGGGACGGCTTGCGAAGCAAGACGCACGAGCGCGCATTCGTTCAAGCTCCGG
>DJQG01000074.1 GCA_002438685.1 Ruminococcaceae bacterium UBA6392
TGTCGGCGTCGACTTATCTTCCCGGGAGGCTGCCCTCCGAGTATTGTCAGCACGAGTGAGCTTAACTACCGTGTTCGGAATGGGAACGGGTGGACCCTCATCGTTATAGGCACCGACTTCGGAGCGATTTTTGTATGACCGCTCTCTCAAGTGCTCGACTATAATACAACATCCCGCGACAAAAGTCAAGGGATTTTTTCAAACTTTTTTAAAAAATCTTAAACTTTTTTGCACACTTCGGTTATCTCGCCAATATAAGCTCGGTGATAGTCGCCGTTATGGTAGTTTTTCTCTATCTCGGGCGTCAAGAACTTCGACGGATCCATATCGGAGAAAGCTATCTTTTTGCAGGCTATAATTAAATTTGCCTCTTCAAATGCCGCGCTCCCGCCGAGCTCTACAGCAGTCAGATTGCACTCTTTAGCCTTATCGCAGTCGCGCCCGCTCTTTGCGCCGCAGAAAGAGAGCGCCTTTTTATATTCGCCGCTAAAAAACGAGAGCGTAAAATTGCCGTACTTCTCCATGAATTCATATGTGTATCTCTGCGGGCGCACGAAGACCGCGACAACATCCTTGCCCCACAGCTCGCCTACCATGCCCCAGCTGACGGTCATCGTGTTGTAATCGTCCGCTTTTCCGGCGGTCAGCAGCGCCCAATCGTCCCTGATAAGGCGCGTGAAGCTGTCTTTTATATCGCAGATATCAATTTTTTCAAAGCTCATGCAAATACCCCTTTTCTCGCTTGATTCTTCTCTGTAATTGACCGAAGTTTAGAAATATGTTATACTTATGTTATAATTACAAATAATAGAAATTCAATTAACATAAACGGCGCGTTTGGAAAAATCTGCGGTTCCCGCACATATATTATATGCCGCTTTTTGCGCAATGCAAGATTTTTCTTTGCGGCGCCGGATGAAAGAGAAAGGAATTGATGTTATGCCGGAGCAGAACATACCGGAGATCAAGGGAAGTCTCAGAGACTTCATGCTCAAAGTTCCAGAGCCAATCTATCGCTGCAGCGGAATCAAAATACTCGGCAGACGGATTAAGTCGGTGCTTTTTTCGACCGACGCGAGCATCATCAGAAACACTAACGCGGACGCAGTCATCGCAGTCTATCCGTTCACCCCTCAGCCCGTGATAACCCAGGCTGTCATGGTAGCGGCGGATGTGCCGGTCTTTGTCGGAGTCGGCGGCGGACTGACTCAGGGTCACAGAGTCGTCAACCTCGCCCTGCACGCCGAGTTTCAGGGCGCGATAGGCGTTGTCGTCAACGCGCCGACGAGAAACGAGACGATAAAAGAGCTGCACAGAACTATAGACGTGCCGATAGTTGTCACCGTGCTCAGCGAGGACGAGGACATTCAGGGGCGCATCGACGCGGGCGTCAGCATCCTGAACATATCAGCAGCCGGCAGAACGCCGCAGGTCGTGCGCAGCATCAGGGAGCGTTTCCCGGATATTCCGATAATCGCGACCGGAGGTCCGACGGAGGAGAGCATACTCGCCACCGTCGAAGCGGGAGCGAACGCGATAACCTGGACTCCCCCGTCAAACGGCGATGTGTTCAAAGATATTATGGACAAGTACCGCCACGGCGAACCCCACCCGGATTTTTAATCGAATCAGCCGCCCGGAGAGATACTTCGGGCGGCTGTTTTATTTTGCATGACCCAGTACAACTAAAACAAACCGCCGTCGGAGCTTATATCTCCGGCGGCGATATTTTATGTTATTTTGCTTTTAATCGGCTGAGAACACTTTCGACACGGTCGATGGTTTTGTTCACCTGATCCCTCGCGTTGTTTATCCTGTCCTGCATAACAAAATCGGCAAAGGTGCTGTCCACGAACCAGTCGGCAAAGGAGAAAAAGCCGTCAGTTTTTATTCCGAGGTCTTTGAAGCCTTCCACATCACGAAGCTCCTTGCCGAATCCCGCGAGATCTCTCTTCGCCTGCTCCATGTAGGCGTTCGCGTCGTCCATCTTCGAACGTTTGATAAGCGACGAGACAATACCGCCGCCGAGTATATCCACGACTCCCCAGCTCTTCGCTTCGTCAAGCTTACTTTTTGCGCTTTTGAGGCTCGCAAGCGCACGTTCGCCTGCATTGACAGCCTCGCGTTTTTCTTTCTCAAGGTCGTACATACGACACCTCCCATCGGCAGACATCAAATATATCAGCCGTTATTTTATCAGCAGTCTTTTTACTTTTATCTCGCCGTCCGCTACTTCGCCCATGCCGAGAAATTCGTTTCCCGGCGCAATGACGCGCACAAGCTCGTTTTCCTGCGGGGCTTTGAGATAGAGCCGTTCAAGGCTCAGCTCGCCGCCGTTTCTGAATCTCCGCGCCTGCGGCTCGGTGACGGTCACAAATCTGTAAGGGGCGAGAGCCTGCTCGATCGGGATAATTTTTTCTTCGATTTTGCCGCTCTGCGCGAGTTCCGCGAGCTCATCGAGAGTTATGCATCCGTCTATCGGGAACCCGTTTGCCTTTGTGCGGCGCAGCGCCGTCATGACGGCTCCGCAGCCGAGCTTTTCGCCAATATCGGCGACGAGCGAACGGATATATGTGCCCGCCGAGCACTCGACGGATATTGTATATTCGCCGTTTTTTTCGTCGCAGTCAATAAGTGATATTGAAGAAATAGTAACAGTCCTGCTCTCGCGCTCGACTTCTATCCCCTGCCGCGCGAGTTTATATAATCTCACACCGTTTTGCGAGATAGCGGAATACATCGGCGGCACCTGCTCTATCGTGCCCGAAAAGCTCTGCAATGCGGATTCAAAATCCGCGCGCGAGGCGTTTACATCCCGCGTTTCGAGCACTTCGCCGGTGATATCGAGCGTGTCGGTAACAGTGCCGAGCCTCAAAGATGCGATATACGCCTTGTCGTGCGACGGGAGCAGTTCGCAAAAGCGGGTCGCTCCGCCGAGCAGAACGGGCAGAACGCCTGTCGCCATGGGGTCGAGCGTCCCGGTGTGCCCGGTCTTTTTGACGCCCGTCATCCGGCGGACACGCGCCGCCGCAACGAACGAGGTCATGCCCTCGGGCTTGTCAATGAGCAGAATCCCTGTCATGTTTTTCTCCGTTTTCAGTCGTTTATCATTGCGTCATAGAGCCTGTCGCAGCAGTGGTCGTCTCTGTAGAGGAAGAAATCCTTCATGCGCGAGGCATAGGGCTCCTGCGGCGCAAAGCCGTTGTTTATATATTCTTCGAGATGGTCGAGCAGAGTGTCGGCATCCTGCGAGAACGGTCCGAAGCCGTTTTCGAGCGGCAGGTCGAGCTGCCTGTAGTTATGCGACACGCCCGCCAAAAACAGCTCATAGTCCGGCACGAAATAGAGCACGGGGCAGTTGAGATAGACGGAATCGAAAACTATCGAAGAATAGTCGGTTATCATCAGCCTGTACTCGTCTATATTCGTGTCGAAATTGTCCGTGCAGACTCTGTCGTTCTTTATATCAAACAGATGGTTATAGCATTTGAATATCGGATGGTTCTTGAAATCGAGATAGAGATCGTTTTTCTCGAGCATGTCGTGCAATCTCTCGGAATTGAGGAACGCCGAGACCTGCTTGAAGAAATCGGACTCCATGAAAACCTCGGGCAGCTCCTCGCGCTCATTGTTGACAAGCGCACCGATAAGATTGCTGCGCCACGATGGTGAAAACACAATTCTATTTTTCTTTTTGCCGCTGGGCTCCATGCTGTCATATCGCGGCATGCAGCTCTTTATCAGCTCGCGCTCCGCAAAGCCGTAGTTCTTCTGGAAGTTCTCTATCTCGAAGCCGCTCGAAACTACGACTCGGTCTATGGGACAGCGTTCCTTGTCATAGAGGTTTTTGAGCGTTGCATGAAGTATACCATGCTGCAAATAAATCAGTTCGTATTTCGTAAGATCGGAATACCACTTCATTGGACCCGCTCCAAAAGGCGAGACATTCGAGAGATTCGAGAACGATGTGATTAGCTTGTCGCAGTTGAAATACAGCTGCTTATGAAGCTTCGAATGGAACATCACAACGTTCTTTTTCTCCTCGGGAGTGAAGCGCTCGTCGAGTTTGCCGCGGTCGCAGTCGTTGAGGATATAATAGCGCTTAACGCCGTCTTTTTTGGAGAAATCGTGCTTGAACTGATCGTATGCGTTGTCAAACACACCGTAGCGGTCAAGATAGAGCCATATGGGATCGCTGCCTTTAAAAGTCAGCGCAAGCAGACGGTTGTAGATTATACGCAGATTAATATGCGCATAGTACGCCGCATTATAGAGCAACGCGGCAATTCGCAACGGCAGGTGTTTCAATTTATTTATGTTTTTGACAACCTTGAAAACACCTTTGTGCTCCTTTATGCAAATATCACCAATAAAATATGTGTTCAGCCGCTTTTGGCTTGTGAAATGCGCAAACGGACTAAAGAAGCAGCTGTTCTCATATTTTATTCCGTTTATAACGGTCTCAAAGGAAAATTCATTTGTTTTCTTGATATCAACATCAACTTTGAATCTCCAAAAGATTGCGACTTTGATGCCGTTTCTGAAATGTTCGTGTTCTGAGTGAGTAAGCTCTAATTTTTTCTTTTTTCCGCCTTCTACAATGTAAAGTTCAGGCTTACCGCAATAAGAAAGAACCGGTGATTTGAGAAATCCGTCAATGGAAATTCTTTCATTCATGACAAAAAAATGATTTATAACCGCAGTTATGCTTTTCTCTGTATAAAAAGGTTCGCCGTTAAATATAAGAGCTGCTTCTCCGTCGCGGAACTCCGGCTTGAGCGAATCGCTCTGCTTAAGTTTGATCAGATATGTTTTATAATATATATTAAGAGACGGCGAATTGAGTATTGTATCATCGTCAACTTTTTTTATCAGGGCAATCAGTCGGTTTACCGCACGCTCAAAATTCACCTTATCATAATGATACGGGAGCAAAATATCCGCAAGGCTTTTCCAGTTAAGGTCATGAAGATAAAAGCTTTGAAGATATTTAGGTACGGTTCCGTCTTTATACCAACCAAACAGTTCTTCCCACATTGAAATGGTATCTTCAAATATAAAGTACGCCTTGTTTCTTGCGCCGGTTGCACTCGTTGCTCTTCTGAAATACCTATATTCAGGTCCCTGGCAAAATCCGATCGTCAGCTTTTCGGAAAGCGTCGTAAAGCAGTATTTCTGATCCTCGTGAAAACGCAGCGTTGTATCAAAGAGAATGTTATTTCCTTTTCCTCTGTTCTTGACACATATATTCATAGTTGATTGCGCCGTGTAACAATAAGGGATCTCATTAAGATCGTATACACCGCTTTTCTTAAGAAAAGTAAAGCGGTAATGCAGCGGAAACACTTTTTCCTCATTGTATGGAACTATCTTGTATGTCACGAGGTCAGTTTTGTCATAATTTTTTTCGAAGAAATTATATATTTTGCTAAGAGTATCATTAGTAAGAGAATCATCCGCATCGAGGAATATGAGATACTTGCCCTCGGCGACCTCTATGCCCGCATTGCGTGCAGATGAGACCCCTTCATTTTCCTTAGGTATATATATAGTGTTGCAATTTTTTTCAGCAACCTCTTCACAGATTTTACCGCTGTTATCCGTAGAACCATCATTAACAAGAATTATCTGAAAATGCTTTGCGGGCATAGTCTGCTTTTTAAGGCTTTCCACACATTTTTCAATATAGTCCTCGCAGTTATAGACGGGGACAATGACGGACATCCTGTACTTAAACATCTTATACTCCTCACATCAGAATATACAAAAATTGCCTGTATATTTTATCACATTTCGCGATCTCTTTCAACCGTTTGCATCGAGCCATGCGTTTGCCGTGCGTGCGACGCCGTTCAATGCGTGCTCGCCGAACGGATCGTCTATGCCCGCAGCGGCGCAGAGCTCCTTGAAGCTCTTCTTTCCGCCGAAGGACACAAAACGCAGATACCTCTGCCACGCGTCTTTATAGTCTTTCTGGCTCAGCGACCAGA
>DJQG01000146.1:0-3566 GCA_002438685.1 Ruminococcaceae bacterium UBA6392
CCGCCGAAGTAGTCCTCACACAGCCCGACAACGGCGGGTTCAAATTTGTTCGAGACAACCGCTATCTTGACTCCGAGGGTGCGCAATTTTTTCAGCAGCTCTATTATTCCGTGGTAGGGTGCGGTCTTGTTGGTCATATTATCTTTGTAGTGCGCCTTGAAAACGGCGAGACAGTCGGCTTCCGTCTTTTCGTCCGTGCCCTCCGGCACTGCGAGATGAATGAGCCTCGCCACGCCGTTGCCGACGAATCTTCTGACCTCGTCCGTCGTGCGCTCGGGAAAGCCGAATCGGCGCAGGGCAAAATTCGTGCTGTCCCGAAGATCGTCGAGCGTGTTCAGCAGAGTTCCGTCAAGGTCAAATATAATATAATTGTATTTCATGCTATAACTCCCGGGTTTTGCTTTTTCTGATATGTTTTTAATTATATCGCAAATTTTGCGTATGTCAATGTGGGTATGTCGCGAATTTTTTGACGTTGGTGCAGAGTTCACAAAGTGTTTACAAATAAATTGTTGACAAAATCTGCATCTGGTTGTATAGTATGAATTGTAAGTTAGCACTCGGACATCGAGAGTGCTAACGAACAAAAAGAAAGGCAGAGACAAATGGAACTCAGCGAGAGAAAAGAGAAGATCCTTGCAGCCGTTGTCGAGCAGTATATAAAGACCGGCGAGCCCGTTGGCTCAAAGGCTCTGCTTGATTCTCTTGATATGTCCGTTTCCTCCGCCACCGTGCGAAACGAGATGGCGGATCTCGGCTATCTCGGGCTGCTCGATCAGCCGCACACCTCGGCGGGGCGTGTCCCCACCGGCGAGGGATATCGATATTATGTCGATAACCTCGTCCCCGAGAGCGAGCTCAGCGAGGAATCGCGCAGGCTCATCGACGCGGGTATCGGCAACGCGAACGGCGACCCCGAGAGCCTCTTGAGGCACGCTGGTGAAGCGCTCGCTTATCTCACCCAGTGCGCCGCCGTTATGACGACGCCGTCGGGCGAGAACACGAAGATAAAGCGCGTCGAATTGGTTCCGATTTCACCGCACACCGCGATGATAGTGCTCTTGGCGAGCAACGGTATCCTCAGAAGCAAGCTGTTCAGGCTCGACTCCGCGATAGACACTACGATCTGCGAAACATTTTATAATGTCGCGCAGGCAATGCTTATCGGCGTGCCGGTCAGCAGCCTGACCCCCGCTTATCTCCAGTCGATAGCGGCACGGCTCGGAATGGAGTCGCTCGCGATGTTCCCGATGCTTTCGGCG
Source organism: Ruminococcaceae bacterium UBA6392 (assembly GCA_002438685.1). Classification (GTDB taxonomy): domain Bacteria; phylum Bacillota; class Clostridia; order Oscillospirales; family Acutalibacteraceae; genus CAG-177. The sequence goes on from DJQG01000146.1 coordinate 1,263, forward strand.
GTCGCCGAATTGTCGCAGAGCGCCGCACAGCCGCATGTGTTCCTCTCCGGTCAGTCAAATCTGCTGCACCACAGAGAGTATGCAGGCAGAGCGTATGAACTGCTCGAGTTTTTGAGCCGCGGCACTCCGCTGCGAACCCTCGCGGACAGCATGAAGGGCGAGCTTGAGATAAGGATCGGCAGAGAGAACGGCTTCGTTCAGCTCGACAATTCGAGCGTTATCCTCGCGCGGTACACCGTCGGCGAGGACAGCAGCGGTTCGATAGGCATTATCGGACCGACAAGAATGGACTACCGCAGACTGGTTCCCGGTCTTAAATATATTTCTCAGTGCATCAGTAAAACGATGGAAAAAGCACTTGAAGAATAACGAAAGGAATGTAACACCAATGAGCGAGAGCACGAAAAAGCCCGAGCAGGCGGAGGAGAACACCACCCCAGAGACCGCTCCGGCAGAGGACACAAAGAAGGCTGAAAAGAAAGCCTCGAAGTCCTCGAAGAAAGACCGCATAGCCGAGCTTGAAAAAGAACTCGAAAAGGCTCAGCAGTCACTCAAGGAGAGTGCCGACAACTTCCTGCGCCTCGCGGCGGAATATGATAACTTCCGCAAGCGTTCGCTGCGCGAGAAGGACGACATAAAAATCCGCTCAAAAACGGATGTCGTCGAAAAGCTTCTCCCGGTCATAGATAATTTTGAACGCGCGGCGATGAACGCCGAGGCCGATGCCGACAGTTACCGCAAGGGAGTTGAGCAGATATACAGGCAGTTCGGCGATATTCTCAAAGCGCTCGACATTGAGGCGTTCGGCGCCGAGGGCGACGCGTTCGACCCGAACATCCACTCGGCTGTCATGCATGTCGAGGATGAGAGCGTCGGCGAGAATGTTATCGTCAAAGTGTTCACAAAGGGCTATAAGCTCGGCGACACGGTCATAAGACCCGCAGTCGTTCAGGTTGCCAACTGATGCCGCAAGGCATTTTTGGAATATAAATTAAACAATTCATTACTTCGGAGGTAATTTATTATGTCAAAGGTTATAGGTATTGACTTAGGTACAACAAATTCATGTGTAGCAGTTATCGAGGGCGGCGAGCCCGTCGTTATCCCCAACGCCGAGGGCGCAAGAACCACACCTTCAGTCGTCGCATTCGGCAAGACCGGCGAGAGACTTGTCGGCCAGGTCGCAAAGCGTCAGGCTATCACAAATCCCGACAGAACCGTCTCATCCATCAAGAGACAGATGGGTTCCGACTACAAAGTTAAGATTGACGGCAAGCAGTATACTCCTCAGGAGATTTCCGCAATGATCCTGCAGAAGCTCAAGACCGACGCAGAGTCTTATCTCGGCGAGAAGGTCACTGAGGCTGTTATCACAGTTCCCGCTTACTTCACCGATTCCCAGCGTCAGGCTACAAAGGATGCCGGTAAGATAGCAGGTCTTGAGGTCAAGAGAATAATCAACGAACCCACAGCGGCGGCTCTTGCTTACGGTATTGATAAAGAGAACGACCAGAAGGTCATGGTTTATGACCTCGGCGGCGGCACATTCGATGTCTCCATCATCGAGATGGGCGACGGCGTTCAGGAAGTTCTTGCAACTGCCGGTAACAACCGCCTCGGCGGCGACGATTTCGACCAGAGAGTTATCGACTGGATCGCCGACGAGTTCAAGAAGAGCGAGGGCGTTGACCTTCGCGGCGACAAGATGGCTATGCAGAGACTGAAAGAGGCTGCCGAGAAAGCGAAGATCGAGCTTTCCAACGTCACCACTTCCACCATCAACCTGCCCTTCATCGGCATGAAGTCCGACGGCACTCCGCTCAACCTTGAGATGACCCTCACCAGAGCTAAGTTCAATGAGCTGACTGCAGACCTCGTTGAAGCGACAATGGGTCCTGTTCGCCAGGCTATCTCGGATTCCGGTCTCAAGACTTCCGATCTCCACAAGATCCTTATGGTCGGCGGCTCGTCCCGTATCCCCGCTGTTCAGGAAGCTGTTAAGAAGTACACAGGTGTCGAGCCCTTCAAGGGCATCAACCCCGACGAGTGCGTCGCTATCGGCGCTGCTATCCAGGGCGGCGTCCTTGCAGGTGATGTCAAAGGACTGCTTCTTCTTGATGTTACCCCGCTGTCACTCGGTATCGAGACCATGGGCGGCATAAACACCAAGATCATCGACAGAAACACCACAATCCCCGTCAAGAAGAGCCAGATCTTCTCGACCGCAGTTGATAATCAGCCCTCAGTTGAAGTCCACGTCCTCCAGGGCGAGAGAGACTTCGCTAAGGATAACAAGACCCTCGG
>DJQG01000146.1:3624-7076 GCA_002438685.1 Ruminococcaceae bacterium UBA6392
GTTACCTTCGATATCGATGCAAACGGCATAGTCCATGTTTCCGCAAAGGATCTGGGCACCGGCAAGGAGCAGTCGATCTCCATCACCTCTTCGTCCAACATGTCCAAGGAGGATATCCAGAAGGCTGTTGACGAGGCTGAGAAGTTCGCTGAGGAAGACAAGAAGCGCCGCGAGGAAGTTGATATCAGAAACGGCGCAGATCAGATGGTCTATCAGTGTGAGAAGCTCGTCAGCGAGGACGGCGACAAGTTCTCCGAGGACGACAAGAAGGACATCAACGACAAGGTCGACGCCCTTAAAGAAGCCCTCAAGGGTGAGGATATCAACCTCATCAAGTCCCGCCAGGAAGAGCTCACCGCTAAGTTCTATGAGATCTCCGAGAAAGTCTACAAGGCAGCAGCCGAGCAGGCTCAGGCTCAGCAGGGCGCCGACGGCGCTCAGCCCGGCAATGATGCGGGATACACTGAGGCGAACTACACGGATGTTCCCGAAGACAACGACTAATATCCGGCAATACGTAATTTCGCGCGATACTGCGTTGTGAGAACCTGCGGACAGCAGTCACGCACACAAAGTGCGCTCCTTTGTCCGCAGAACCTCACGCCTTGCTCTGCACGGTTTCTCGCAGTTCGGTAAAACAATGCGTAATTTTGTGTGATACGGCGTTGCGGGAATCAACGCATAGATTTTTGTAGAGGTCGGCGACTCGACGACCCGATGCCGCGCGAGCGGCACAAGGCACAATATGAAACGGCGTTATGATATGCCGTTGTGGGGCGGCGCCACGACGCTCCGGTGCAAAGCGCTGCTTTGCAAAAAAAGTACGACTGGCTGAGGGATTGCTTTGCAGTCCCTCAATAGAGTACATTGTAAGTAAAAAGGAGTAATTTCCCTTGGCAGATAAAAGAGATTTTTACGAGGTGCTCGGGGTCAGCAAAAATGCCACTGAGGACGAGATAAAAAAAGCATACCGTCAGAAGGCGAAGCAGTATCATCCCGATCTCAACCCCGGTGACGCTGACGCCGAGGCGAAATTCAAGGAGGTCAACGAGGCCTATGAGGTTTTGTCCGATGCGGACAAGAAGGCCAAGTACGATCAGTACGGCTTTGCGGGCGTCGACCCGAACTTCANNTCAAGGAGGTCAACGAGGCCTACGAGGTGCTCTCCGATAAGGATAAGCGCGGCAGGTACGACCAGTTCGGTCATGCCGGAGTCGATCCGAACTTCGGCGCGGGCGGCGGCGCAGGCGGCTGGGGCACTGGCTCCGGCGGCGTTGACTTCGATTTAGGCGATATTTTCGGCAGCTTCTTCGGCGGCGGAGGGTTCGGCGGAAGCGGTTTCGGCGGCTTCGGCGGCGGACGCTCCGACCCCAACGCCCCGAGGCGCGGCGACGACGTTCAGGCGCGCGTCACCATTTCGTTTGAAGAGGCGGCGAAGGGCTGCAAGCGCAAGATAGAGATACATCGCATCGAGACCTGTCCCGACTGCGGCGGCTCGGGCGCCCAGAAAGGCTCGACCGTAAAGACCTGCCCCGACTGCGGCGGCAGAGGTCAGGTGAATGTCCAACAGAGAACACCGTTCGGTGTTATTTCAACCACCAAGACCTGCCCCAAGTGCGGCGGCAGAGGCAAAATTGTCGAGAAGCCGTGCCAGAAGTGCCGCGGCGGCGGACGCGTGTCCAAGCGCCGTGAGCTCGAGGTGAATATCCCCGCCGGTATCGACGACAGACAGGTCATCTCCGTGCGCGGCGAGGGCAGCATGGGTTCGAACGGAGGTCCCTCCGGCGATCTTCATGTGTCCGTGTTCGTCAGACCGCATCCGTTCTTTGAACGCGAGGGCTATAACATCTGGTATGACTGCAAGGTAAACTTCGTTCAGGCGGCTCTGGGCGACAGCATCATGGTGCCTACCATTGACGGCAAGGTCAAGTTCGATCTGCCCGCCGGCACTCAGCCCGGCACTGTCATGTCCCTCAAGGGCAAGGGCATTCAGTATCTCAATTCGCGCGGCAGAGGCGATCAGTATATACGCATAATCGTCGAAGTCCCGAAGGATCTGACTGCGCCTCAGCGCGAGGCACTCAAAAACTTCAAGGATACCATGGGCTACAGCGATGTCACCCCTGATGAGAAGCGCGGATTCTTTGGCAAAAAGAAGAAATAATTTCTCAGACCGGAACGGCACGCACCGCTCCGGTCGCGTTTTTATACAGTCAAACCGTCTGTGTCCTTTATTTTACATATTCCCGTCGGCTCTGTCTGTTGACTGAGCGGGTAATATGAAGTATAATAAACAGATAAAGCGTTTACGATTTAAAGACGGGGAAGGCCGCTTTTCGGCGGCATATCAACGAAAAAGGAAGATATATTATGGAAGATAAATTTGAATCTGCGGCTCTGCTTATGCCGACCGTTGCGCTGCGAGGTCTCGTGGTGTTTCCCGGCATGCAGGTGCATTTTGATGTTGGCAGAGAAAAATCTATAGATGCGCTGAAAGCGGCGCTTGCGGGCGACAGAAAAATTTTCCTGACCGCGCAGAAAGATATAGCGGTCGACGATCCAGATTTCAACGATCTCTATAAGCTCGGCGTTGTCGCGACCGTTTCGCGCGTCGCGAAGCTCCCGGGCGAGGGGGATATAGTGCGCGTGTCCGTCAAGGGCATGTACCGCGCGCGCCTGAACGGAATCGTCTCGTCCGAGCCGCACCTTGTCGGTGCGATAAGAGCCTGCGCAATACGCAAATATGACAGAGAAAACGAGTACGGTCAGGCACTCATCAGAAGCGCAAAGAGCATCTTCGAGGGCTATGCGCAGAGCGCGCCCCAGCTCTCTCCCGATGTCGTGCTCGCTGTGCTCGGCTTTGACCATCCCGGCGACATGGCGGATTTCATCGCCGGTAATATTGCTCTCGAATTTTCGGACAGGCAGTCTATTCTCGAAGAGCTCGACCCAATAAAGCGCCTTGAAAAGCTCTGCGTGCTCCTGCTCAAAGAATCCCGTCTGCTCGAATATGAGGACGAGATTCAGGAGATGGTGCAGAAGCAGATGGACGACAGCCAGCGCGAATACTATCTTCGCGAGCAGCTCAAAGTAATTTCGTCCCAGCTCAACAACGGCGTGTCTCCCGAGGAGGAGATTCAGGAGTTCCGCGACAAAATCGCGGCTCTGCCCGTTGATGATGCATCAAAAGAAAAGCTTCTGCGCGAGTGCGACAGGCTCGAGCGCTACGCGGTTCAGTCGCCCGAGGCGGCGGTGAGCAGGAACTATCTTGAAACCTGCCTTGAACTCCCCTGGGGCAAATATACAAAAGATAACCTCGACCTTACCCGCGCCCACAAGATACTTGAAGCGGATCACTATGGGCTCAAAAAGGTCAAGGAGCGCATACTCGAATTCATGGCTGTGCGCTCGCTCGCGCCCGATGTCGGCGGTCAGATAATCTGCCTCGTCGG
>DJQG01000012.1 GCA_002438685.1 Ruminococcaceae bacterium UBA6392
TTCATTTTTCAATGTGTTTGAGCGTGAGCTCTATCCTGTCGTCAATATTTACTTTGCCGACGCCGAATATCTGCGTGTCAAGCTTACCGTGGATAGGATCGGTCCACTCCCTGCCGACAGCCGATATTCCTTTCATCATGCCTATAACAGAACCCGCCGTTGCGGCATTGCAGTCGGTGTCGAAGCCTGTCTGAACGGCGCGGCAGACGGTCTTTGTATAGTCACCGCCGCCGTAGAGCAAAGCCGCCGTGACAATTTCAATATTAGAGAGCACATGGCACCAGTCGTGCCCCTCGTGCTCGTCCCAGCGGGAGTGGATCTTTGCAAAGCATTCGTTCTCGCTGACCCCGCCGTCAAAATCGTTGACTACGGTCATAACAGAGCGGACGAACCTCGACCTCTGCGGCACAAAATTCAGCGACGAAAGTATCGCCTTTCTTATATCATTCTCAACTGCCGCCTCGGCTATTAGCGCGGAGATGAACATTTCGCCGTAAATGCCGTTTTTCGTGTGTGAAACACATGCGTCGCGGTACGCCATGTCCGCCGCCGTCTCCGGGTCGCCGGGATTGATATAGCCGAAATAGTCGCCCCTTATCTGCGCACCTATCCACTCGCGATAGGGGTTCTTATATTCTGCGGACGCGGGCGGCACAAAGCCTTTGACGAAATTGCAGAATGCCGCGCGCTCGGCAGTGCAGTAGGCGTTCTTCGGCTGCCTGTCGAGCCAGATATCCGCCACATTTTTCGAGGTAAAGTCCCTGCCGTATTTTTCTATAAGCTCCTGATAGAGCACCATGTAATTCGTATCGTCGTCCGCCGGGGCACACTCGGAAATATCGGCATACATATTCTTGCCGAGCCAGCTTCCGACGCGCCCGAGCAGCTCGTCGGACAGCTCGCTGCGCCTGATATATCTGTACATCGGATAGTTCTCCGTCTCGCGCAGGAGAATGCCGAGCTCCGGATTTCTCACGCCCTCAACGGGCTTTCCGAGGAAGCAGCCGCATATCCTGCCGTACCACGCACCGGCTATTTTATCGCGCAGGCGAAACTTGTCAACGCTGCGTTTTTCGGGGACCGTCCCCCTGCACATTTTTATCTCGTCGAGCTCGCTCGGCTCGTCAAATTCATAATCTTTTTTAATCGGAGTGCGGGACACTATATCAAACATGACATCCGCTATGCGCTCTTTATATTCGCCGCCCGGAAGATGCGAAACCGCCTTGAAAAGCTCCTCGTATTCATCGATATCTATACCCTCTTCGCGCGACTGTCTGAACTCAATCATCAGCTCCTCGGAGTACAACTCCCACGGATGGAGCGACGGATAGTTGGGTCTGATGCCCGCCCTGCGTTTTTCGTCGCGGACGCGCTCGGTGCAGCCGGTCAGCAATTCATCGAGCGAAACATTGAGTATCTGCGAGAGTATTATCAGATTGTCCACCGACGGCTTCGCGTGGTCGCTCTCCCACTTCTGCACCGACTGGCTTGAAACGGAGCACTTCTGCGCGACATCGTCGCGAGTGAGCCCTGCCTTCTTTCTGAAATCATATATACGGTTTCCGAGTGTCATCCGATCAACTCCTGTTTTTTCTTGATTATATCAAATCGCGCCGACTTGTTCAATCTACCACAGGTTGTTTTTTGTGCACCCGTGAGTTGAAGAAAGCAATGACGGCGGTTACAAAGCAATAACTTTTTTTACTCAAGAGATAGAGAAGACGCAAAAAATCCCACCCGCAGGCAGGATTTTCGCTTTATAAACACTATATCGCACAAATGCCTTATTTTTCAAAGAAAAACTTCTTTGCCGCTGCGGCGGCGGGGCCGATGAAGCTGTGCTTGCCGTCGAGCGGGGAATGTCTGATGTACCCCCTGCCGAAGCCGGGATAATACTGCGCGCACCGCTTCGCGAAAAGTTCAAAGATATCGCTTTCAAACATATAGCCGAACGCCACAACGCTGTCCGGCGCAATGACTGTGGCGGCATTCGTGACCGCCTTTGCGAGGCTGTCCGCGCATCTTTCAAGCTCCGCTTTAACCGCGCCGTCGCTCTTTGCGGATAAAAGAATCTGCTTTATGTCGATTTTCTCCGCGTCTCCGTCGGTCGCTCTGAACAGCGTCGGTGTTGTCTCTTTTGAATACACCGCCCCGATGCGCTTTATAACCGCGTGCGCCGAGACTTCTGTTTCGAGGCAGCCCCTGCGCCCGCAGCGGCACTCCTCGCCGTTCGGGTCAACTATGTAGTGTCCTATTTCCGACGAGCCGCTGTCGGTTCCGTTGAAGACCTCGCCGTTTATAACTATTGCCGAACCAACTCCCGGCCCCCATTTTACAAACAGAATGTTATCCGCGCTGTGCTCCCTGTCAAAAATCAGAGAAGCGAGCGCAAAAGCCTTGACGTTGTTCTCAACGCAGACGGGAACACCCGTCTCATCTTCAAGTATCTTTTTTATGTTTATCCCCGATTGCCACACGCCGTAGCTGCCGGTCGTTTTTCCGCTGCCGCCGTCAACGCCTCCGACTATTCCGACTCCCATGCCGACAAGCTTCGCGCCGTTGGACGGGTTATTCTTGATAAGCCTGCGGCAATTCTCGCCGACAGCGCGCAGAAAATCCTCGGGCTCCGTGTCTTTCGGGAGCGCCGTGTATCCGCCCGTTATCTCTTCACCGCCGAGTGTGCATATTCCGCAGTAAAATCCGCCCGCATCGATGCTCACGGCGAGGACTGCGAATTTTGACGAATTGAGCGAAAGAATTATCTTCTTTCTGCCCGCTCCCGCGCCGTCGGAAAGTCCGCATTCGCTGACTGCGCCCTCCGCTATCAGCTCGGCGCATATCTTGCTGACCGCCGCGGGGGTGAGTCCGAGCGAATCCGCAATATCCTTGCGGCTCATGCTCTCTCTGCTGTTGAGCAGATAGAGCACCGAAGCCCTGTTTGCGTTTTTGATACGGCTCATATTAAAGCCGGTGTAGTCCATAGAGCCGCCTCCTCCCGCGCACGATTATACTACATTTTTGCCCGCCTATCAAATTATTTTATAAAAAGCAGCGCGCCCGAAACTATCAGCAAAACATATGTTATCTTCATAAAAAGCCCGCGGCTCATCTTTTTGCACAGCAGACTGCCGATAAACATCGCCGCAAAAAGTATCGCGGCGGATATGCCGAACAGCAAAAGCAGATCTTTGTTCCAAAGCCCCGTTCTTATATCGTCGGCAAGGATTATTCCGTTGAGGACTATCCAGCACGCGGAGAGCGTGGCGCGAAACTCCTGCTTGTCGCTCACTTTTCCCGTCATATATGACACGAGCAGGGGACCGCCGCAGACGAACATACCGTGGGTCACTCCCGCCGACACAAGCAAAAGTGCCGACACAACTTTTCCGTGACCATGTTCGCCGCCCTTTCGCAGGAATGATTTGTATATTCCCCACGCAGCGGTCAGAATGACCACTGTTCCGAGCAGGATATACATCACCCGCTCCCTGCCCGCAAGCACATTGCGCAGAGCGAAGCCCGCGAGCATACCGACGGTCATAACGGCGACAATTTTCAAAAATTCTTTTTTGTTCACACTCTTCCTGTTCGCGGCGACTATGTATATGCCGGAGAGCAGACCGAGGGCATTCAATATCGGCTTTGCGGTGTCGAACCCGACGAGCATGACGCTCGGCGGCATCGCGAGCATTGTCCCCGCAAAGCCGGTTATTCCCTGAATAATATTCGTGAAGAACACTACCAGGAGAAAAAGTATCTTCTTTGTCATATCAGTATTCGCTTATCTCCATGCCGAGCATCTCGGCGAGAGCGCACAGTTCGGCTTTCACATCGCCGTAAATAACAACAAAATGCGGCTCCCAGCCGTCCCTGACGCCGCGCGTTATCAGTTCGCGGGCATCGGTGTCGGTTTTCACAACTGCACTCGTGCCGTAGAACTGCTTCGGCTTATCGAGAGCGCTGCCCGAAGATATCAAGAATCTGAAGCTCCCGTCCGGCTTTTTGCCGACTCTGAATACAGTGACCCTGTCGCAGGGCATACAGCCGAACTCCATGGTCGGTCCTATCTTTCTGTTGCAGTGGACTCCCACGCACGCGCCCGTATCCTTGCGTGCAAGCGAGCATGCCGCCGTTCCGCAGTGCCAGAATGTGACCGTGTTCTCCTTTTCGTCGAGCGACACGGGGTCGCCGAAGAACACGCTTTTATTGCTCAGGCGCATGCCGATGAACATCGACAGTGCGCCGTATGTATCCGCTTCGCATGCGGCGGCAACGCCCATATCATTGAGCATGGCGAGCACCGCACAGACGGGCGTTCCGAATGAGGTGAAGAAATCCGGCCAGCATCTTGACGAGAGCGCACCTATGCCGGAAGTTTTTATATATTCGTCATATGCTCTGTAAAGCCGCGCGAAATCGAGCGCGTTTTTCTCCGGAGTGTTCTCGAGCCCGTTCATGGACTTTGCGGCTCTTTCGAGATATTCGTGCGCCTCGTCTTCGGAATATGCCCGCGCCTTCTCGATAAGCTCGCGCGCCTCTATAGATTCGAGGGTCACACCGAAGCTCTTCAGAAGCTCGGCATCAAGCGCCTTGCCGAAGCCGAAGCCCTGCGGAGTGTGTCCGACGCTCGCCATTTTGAGGCTCTTCAGCTCTTTTCTGACCTGCGCCGCGCGAATATACGCGCCGGTTTCGGCTATTACTCTTTTTTCTTCCGGCGAGCCGAACACATAGCCGAACTGCTCTTTGCGAAAATATTTTATCGTATTCGCGGCGGAAAATGCACCCGTCAGCGAATTGAGTCTGAGGCGTCCGCCGTCTATGACCGGCTCTCTGAGCGTCCAGAGCAGAATAGGGCAATCGAATCTTTTGAGCACTTCGGAAACATAGGCCGAATTTGCAAATGTTATGTTCTGGAGCACTATAAGATCGGGCGAAAGCCCGTCGAGGAACGCCGTCAGCTTGTCAATAGACAGCAGCATTTCATCGGGACATACCGTGTCCGCACAGAACGAGCGGAGCATCTTTTTCGATTTTTCAAACTGTTCCCCCGCGCTGACCAACTCAAAAGTCGGCACGCCTATCGGGACATATGCGAGCTGAAAACTGCTCATTTCATCAGTTCCTTTATTTATAGAATAGTTCTTTGTTTTCGCCGATTACGCCCGGGTGCGCGCCCTGCTTTATCAGCGGCTCGCGCTCGGGATGGGCTATGACCCACTTGTTTCTCTGGAGCAGGAGCACCGATTCGGGGTCGGTGCTTTCGATTTTTTCAGTCAGCGAAGTGTTTGTGCCGCGGGCAAGTATGACTATGTCCTTGAAGCCCTCGTCGCAGACGCGGCAGGGCGACAGATGAAGAGTCGTCTGATACATCTCAACAGCCGTACCCTCCGGCACAAAGAACACCTGCGCATTTTGAATATCATATTTATTGTCCATGATATCCCAGACATGACCGAGCACGAGCATAAATGGCGTCACGGCATAGTTTATCTCCGAGCATTTGTGATACTCAAAGCCGTTATAGGTCGTGTTTCTGCCGTTGCAGAAGCCTATCTGCACGGGCATCGAGCCATAAAGCGTGTTTTCAACATCCGATTTTATTCCGAGCTCTTCGAGCTCCGAGACGCTCGGGACATAAATATTCCCATTCTCGGGGATATCCGTTTTCCCGCGCATATACGCGTCCGCCTGCGAAAAATCATAACCCTCAAGCACCCTGCCGTAGGACGCGAAAGCGGGATCAAAGACGGAAATAACAGGCACATCATTGACGGTATTCAGTGTTTCAAGCATCTTATTCACCGCTGACCACCTTGTAAGTCGCGCGGAAATCCTCTTTGCCGAGTCCCTCCGCCATTCCTTTGTCATAGACCGCCTTGGCGTTCTCCATTCCCGGCATCGGGAAATGCGCCTCGGCACTCAGCCTCTCGCAGATCCCGAGATCCTTGTGCATATTTTCGAGCGAGAACGCAGTCGTCCAGTTCTCGTTTTTGATGTTCTGCGCCTGTCCGTCGAGATAGAAATTCTGACCACCGCCATAGGATATCGCAAGGGCAAAATCATCGACGGATATGCCCTCGAGCCTCGCGAGCGCGAGAGTTTCGTTGACTCCGTTCTGTATCTGCGCCACAAGCGTGTTGTGGCATATTTTCATCACAAGCCCCATGCCGTTTTTGCCCATGCGGATGATATTGCTGCCCATATAGGCTAAAATCGGACGGATTTTTTCAAAAGTCTCCTCGTCCGAGCCGACATAAATTCCGAGCGTGCCGCTGACTGCGGCGGGTCTCGACTTGACGACGGGGGCATCCGCAAAGCGCGCGCCGACAGCTTTCACTTTCTCCGATATCTCCACGGATACAGCGGGATCAATCGTGCTCATATCGATACAGGTCTTTGAGCCGTCAAGCACGGGCAGGACAGTCTCATAGACCGAGCGCGAATGCTCTGATTTCGGCACCATGGTTATTATAACATCGCTCTTTTCGGCAAGCTCGGCGCTGTCATTGCAGACAAAGCCGCCGAGTGAAACAAGCTTTTCTACCTTTTCGCGGTCGAGATCATACAAAAACACCTTGCCGTCATGCTTTTTGATTATGTTGGCGCACATCGCCTCGCCCATTATTCCGAGTCCGATGAATCCTATGTTCATTTCTGCCACCTCACTCAGTTACCGTGTTGTCCCACGCATTTATGAAAATGCCGAGACCCTGAACGGTATAGGCATGCTTGATGCTCTCAAGATAGACATCGAGCCCGCAGGTGACTATATCCGCGCCCGCAGTTGCGCAGTCGACAAACTGCTTGGGCGTTCTTATCGCGGCGCAGATTATCTGCGTCTTGCCATAGAATCCATAGTTCTTGTATATCTTCACGATGTCGGCGATATACTGCCTGCAATCCTCGCCGTTTGCCTCTTTCCAGCCGATAAACGGAGAGACGAACAGAGATCCGTTCTTCGCCGCCCATATGGACTGCGCGGCGGAGAAAACAAGGGTGAGATTTGTTCTTATGCCTTTCTTTTCGAGCCTGCGCGCGGCAGTCACCCCCGCCTCGGTGCAGGGGATTTTTATAACGAAGTTCGGCGACATTGCGGCTATCTTTTCCGCCTCTTTTATCATTTCGTCGGCGTCGTCGAGATGCGGGTTTATCTCAACCGAGATCGGGAACTTTTCGTAGCCCTCTATCCCCTCGTCCTTGACCCACTGCGCGAGTTCGGCGATAACGGTCAGAAACGGCTTGCCGCTGTTCATGATGTGCTTCGGGTTCGTTGTCACGCCGTCGATGCCGAAGGTGTTATATGCAAATTTTATTTCGTCTATTTTTGCGCTGTCGAGAAAGTATTTCATTTTATATTGCTCCTTTTATTCTTCTGTTTTTGCCGATTGTTTGTTTTCGTTCATCTGCTGAAGCTTTTTCTTTGTCAGCGGATAGAACACGCCGAGTGAAAGAGCCATGAACAGGCACATGAGCGCGGGGAAAGCCGTTGAAACGCTGTAGAGCTTGCTGACCGCTTCGGTCGTTATATTCTTCGCATCGTAGCCGATAAGGCTGAGAACACCTGTTCCGAGAACGCCCGCTATGGTCTGGCCGAGTTTTCTTGTGAACGAGAAGAAGGCATAAGACGTACCCTCATCGCGCTGGCCGGAAAGAGTCTCCTGATAGTCGATAACATCCGTCACGAGCGCCCAGACTTCAAGCACAAAGAATGTCATGCCGAGACCCGAGAGGAAGCAGAAGATGAAGAACACGACAACACTCTTCGTACCGATGAGCCACAGAACAAGGTTCGCGACGAAAGCGACCGCCATTCCGACTGCGCACGCCTCTTTTTTGCCGAAGCGGCGGACTATCTTCTGAAGCACGGGCAGCAGAAGCGCCATGGGCAGATAAGTGAAAACCGTAACGAGCGAATAGAGCTCGGGCTTCTTGAAATAGTTGAGGAACAGATAGTGATAGGTCGTCTGGGTATACTGCTGAGTGGCAATGAGCAGCATCGACGCTATGCACAGGGCAATGAACGGTCTGTTCCTGAAAAGCGACCTTACAGTCTTGCTGACCTTGACTTTCTTCTCGGTCGGCTTTGATACAACGCGCTCGGTGGTCATCTTGTAGCATAGCTGATATACGCCTATGCTCAGTACACCGAGTACGGCGACGCCGATAAGCAGCTTGTTGCCGTCGAGAACTCTCTCGCCCGTTGCGGCAACGGTCGAATAGACAAACAGGGGCAGAAGTATCTGACCCGGCAGACCGCCGAAGCCCGCGCCTATCGAGCGGAACATCGACAGCGACGAGCGCTCAAGCTCATCGGTCGTTATGACTGAAGCCATTGAACCGTAAGGGATATTGACTATCGTATAAAGCATTCCGTAGCCGATATAAGTTATATAAGCAAAGGCGAGATACTGACCCTCGCTGAGTCCCGGGATCTTCACAAACATAAGCACGCCGAAAAGGGCAAGCGGAGTCGAGAACCAGCGCAGATACGGGCGGAACTTTCCGTTCTTTCCGGGCTTGCGGGAATCAACTATCGCGCCCCACATCGGGTCGTTTATCGCGTCCCATATCCTCGCTATGAGGAAAAGCATCGTTATCTTCTTTGGATCGATATACAGCACGTTCGTATAGAACAGCTGGAGGAACGAGCCGACGAGCGCAAAGGTCATAAGACCCGCCGCGTCGCCGAGGGCATAGCCGACTTTGTCCCTGAGTCCTATGCCGTAGGTTTTGTTCTGCAATGTTGTGGGTGTCGATGTCATTGTTAAACCTCCTTGAGTTTTTCAAATATTCCGGAGTATTCGCTGTTTTTTCTGTAAAACACGGGTATAGTGCCTATAGGCGCGTCTATCGCGACGTTGCCTTTACCGTACTCTCTGCCGTCCCAGACGCTTATCCACTCGTCGTCGGGGAAGTATACCTCCCTGCTCTTTGCGCCCTCTCTTATTATCGGGGCAACGAGCAGATCGCGGCCGAGCAGGTATTCCGTTCTCTCTTTTCTCTCGCGTTCGCCGTCATAGTGATAGAACAGCGGGCGCATCACGGGTATGCCGCGCTCGGCATTGAGCTTTGCCATATCCATAAGATACGACTTCAGCGCGCGGTGGATACGCGAGAATTTCGCGTGGTGGACAAGCACCTGTTCATTCGCGTCGAACTGCGCGTTGAGATCCGGGTTCGAGCCCTCATGCGAGCGCATGAGCGGGCTGAAAGCGTTCATTTCCGCCCAGCGCATGAAGAGCTCTGGATTTCTGCGCATCTTTGCAAAGGTCGTATACCCGCCGATGTCGCTGTGAGTCAGCCCGAATCCGCACATCGAAAGCGAGAGCGACGCGGGAATGACCGAAGGCAGGCCGAAATCGACCGTCCAGTCCGTGTGCTGATCCCCCGCCCACATAAGTGTGGAGTACTTCACGGTGTCCTTATATCCGGCGCGGGTGAAGAAGAAAATCTCGCCGAGTTTTCCTGTCTCTTCAAGAGCTTCGCGGTTGACTTTCGCCCAGCGTGCGGGCCATGAGTTATGCACTTTTTCGGCGTCTTCGCCGCTGAAAAGCACGCAGTCGGTCGGCAGATATTCGCCGAAATCCGCCATCCAGCCGTCAAGACCGAAGCCTATCATATTTTTCTTTATAACACTCTTTATCCACTCATACGCCTCGGGATTCGTCAGATCGACCATCGCGGCAGGAAAAGTCGTTATCTTGACGAGATAATCTTTTCCCTCGCTGTCCTTGACGCAATATCCCATCTTTGCGGCATAGGCATAGAGCGGCTTTTCTATGGCGAGGAACGGGTTTATATATCCGAGGAAGCGCACGCCGCGCTCCTTGAGCTCCCAGATTTTTTTGTCGAGCTCCGGGTAGCGTTCGCTGTCCCATTCCCAGTTCCACTGTAGCTGTTTGCCGAATGCGGTGACGCGCCTGCCCTCCCAGTCCTGGCACCACACGCCTGCGACCGCCGTATCATACCCGGCGGCTTTTTCGAGCTTGTCATAGACCGTCTGCGTGCCGCCCTGGATGCCGAGTATCGCGCCGTCATATGCCCATTCGGGCAGTTCGGGCTGCCTGCCGAGCAGCGAGCTGAGCTCTTCCGACAGCTCCTCGAAGCTCTGCGCCATGCCGATATAGACAGGGCAGATATCATTGACGCTTATCTCATGGAACTGCTTCTTTCTGAAATCAAACACGGCATAGTCCGTTGTGTCACAATGGACAAAATACTTTTCCGAAGACACAAAGGTCGGCTGGGCGTAATATGTCTCGTAGTTTGAATAGGGCTGTTTGCGGTCGACCGCCTTTATGTTCAGGGAAGATTTGATTATCTTTCGCGCTATCTGTCCTGCGTTGATATGCTCGGCAACCCAGACTCTCTGCTTTTTGCCGCGCAGATCGAATNNTCGAATTCGGCAAATGTCTCTCCGCCGCCGTAGACCGATTCATCCGCAGACGCGGGGATTCTGAAAGTCAGGCGGTTATATTCGCCGCCGTCAAGGATTCGCGGGACAAACTTCAATATCCCGTTATCCGCCGTGACCGAAACCGAGAGCACAGCCTTGCCGTTTTTGTCGGCGAGTTCCAGCTCCGCCCCGTCACCATGTTCTTTGACACGCGAGAGAAAAAGCTTCGTTTCGGATATCTTTTTCTGCCGTATTTTGAAGCTGCCGCGACTCATGCGGTAGCTCGGCTCGACCCTGCCGATGCTGACAAACAGATTTTCCGCTGTCAGGTCAATAGTCCTGCCGTCGGGCGCAATAATGTGCAGGGCATTGCCGTTCGACTGAATCTTCATTCGCATTTCCCCTTTCGCCTGCAGTCGAGCCGCAAGCAATTAGTTAATCGTGTTAATTAATTACGCATATATTTTACTTCCGTTTCAGTGCAAAGTCAACAGTTTGATAAGATGTTGAGCATAAAAATTAAACAAATCGACAATACAAAAAAATTAATTTTCGTTACAGTCCGTTTTATTTCGTTGACATTTAGCAAAAAGCAACGTATAATGCATAATGTAAAATAAAAAATAAGGAGTGTAAAACCATGGCAGCTGTTTCTTCCGGCATTCTCGGGGATGCCAATTTACTTAACCTTAAAGAAATGCCCGCATCGCAGATCCGTTCTGAAGCGGCGAGTTTCTTCGTCCCGGGCGAAGAGGTCGTCCAGTGCTTCAAGACCATTCGCGATCAGGTTATTTTCACCAACAAGCGCGTGTTTGTGGTAAATGTTCAGGGAATCACCGGCAAAAAGGTATCATATTTTTCGTACCCCTACTCGAAAGTGCAGTACTGGGGAATCGAAACGGCAGGTCTTATGGATATAGACAGCGAGCTCATACTTGTATTTAACGACGGCAATCGTCTTCAGTTCGACTTCAAGGCAAAGGTCGATATCAAACAAATCTGCGCAAATATTTCTTCTTTTGTTTTATAATCAAAAAAATCGAGCCCGCCAAAGTCTTTGATTGACCTTGACGGGCTTAGTTATTTTTATATTCACAACGCCGACTTTTACGGCACTAACATTCAATGTTTTTGCAAATCTGATAATTGTTTTTCAACTTCGTCTCCTCACGCGCCGCAGGCGTATTTCACATTTGCAAAGCAAATATTTCACATCGAAGATATTTCACTTGTTCCAACGGAACGAATTTCACTGAAAAAAGCATTTGCAATCCTCTACAAAAATACTGCTTGTCTAAAAGCCACATTGCCTGTGTTTTTATAAACATAACTCCTGTGAAATATCCTGCTGACGCAGGATGTGAAATGTTTGCCTTGCGGCAAACGTGAAATATTGCTCCTTCGTCGCAATGTGAAATAAAATTCGTTCACCACACGCCGCAGGCGTATTTCACATTTGCAAAGCAAATATTTCACATCGAAGATATTTCACTCGTTCCAACGGAACGAATTTCACTGAAAAAAGCACGCATAAGCGTGCTTTTTTCATGGTGCGGGCGACCGGACTTGAACCGGTACGGTGTCACCACCGAGGGATTTTAAGTCCCTTGCGTCTGCCGATTTCGCCACGCCCGCATATTAATAATGACCGCCGGAGGCTTTTCCGGCGGTTATTATTATATTGTATTATCCGATGTTTGTCAACAAATTTGTGCTTTTCACGCTTCCATTCCGAACGGGTCGTCGTAGTGGTGCGCCTGTTCGAGCATCATGTCCTTGACCTTCATCAGGCGCGTTGTTGTGCTGCGCTCGTTTTCGTCGAGCTTCATCGAGATATACTTTATCGTCTCCTCATACTGAGGGATCATAACATGCTCAAGGGCGTTGACTCTGCGGCGCGTTTTTTCTATCTCGCCCGCGAGCAACTGGCACGATTTCTCGACCTCTGCGAGTCTGAGCATATCCGGCATTATCTCCGACAGCGCGCTGACCGCATTATCAAGCTCCGCCGAGGTGAACGCCGTTCCGTATGAATAAATATCGTTCTTGTCAGCAGTTTTATACTGAACGTCGAAAACCGGGATCATAACGCTCATTACATTTTTCTCCGAGCTTTCGAGGCTCATCTCCTGCGTGGGGAGCATCATCGCGACGCTCAGGCTCTTGTCGTTCATGGCGCTTCTCGCTATCTCCATGTTGACATTCGCCTGCTTTATCCCCTCTTCCACACGGATGCGAAGAGCCTTATTCTCTTTTACGAGATCGAGGAAGCGGCGCATGAGCTCATCGCGCTTGTCTTTGAGCAGCTTGTGTCCCCTGCGTGCAGTCGAGAGCTTGCGCTTGAGGTTCGTCAGCTCCATGCGCGTGGGATTCACGTTCATTACCGCCATTGTCTATCACTTCTTCCCATATGGATTCAGAACTTGCCGTAATACTTGTCGAGGAACTCGTCGCTGACTCGCTTGAGCTCGCTGCGCGGGAGAATCGAGAGCAGCTTCCAGCCGATGTTGAGCGTCTCTTCGATGCTTCTGTCGGTGTCGAAGCCCTGCGAAACATATTCTTTCTCGAATTCGTCCGCAAACTTTGCATAGAGCTTATCCATATCCGTCAGCGCGTCTTCGCCGAGGACGACCATGAGCTCCTTTGCGTCTTTGCCGCGCGCATATGCGGAGAACAGCTGGTTCATTGTGTTAGAGTGGTCGGCTCTCGTCTTACCCTCGCCGATGCCCTTGTCTTTGAGTCGGGACAGGGACGGCAGAACGTCGATAGGCGGGTTGATGCTCTTTCTGTAAAGCTCGCGGCTGAGGATTATCTGACCCTCGGTGATATAGCCGGTGAGGTCGGGAATGGGGTGGGTCTTGTCATCCTCGGGCATGGTGAGGATAGGGATCATCGTTATGCTGCCGGGCTTGCCCTTCTGCCTGCCTGCGCGTTCGTATATCGAAGCGAGGTCGGTGTACATATATCCGGGATATCCGCGGCGTCCGGGAACTTCCTTGCGCGCCGCCGAAACTTCACGCAGCGCGTCGGCGTAGTTCGTGATATCGGTCAGGATAACAAGAACGTGCATCCCGCAGTCGAACGCGAGATATTCCGCAGCGGTCAGAGCCATCTTCGGCGTAGCGATACGCTCAATGGCGGGGTCATTTGCAAGGTTCGAGAACATTACGGTTCTGTCGAGTGCGCCGGTGCTTCTGAAGCTCTCGACAAAATAGTTTGACTCCTCGAAGGTTATACCCATTGCTGCAAAGACAACGGCAAACTGCTCGTTGTCGCCGAGAACTTTAGCCTGGCGCGCTATCTGCGCCGCGAGGTTGGCGTGAGGCAGACCGGATGCTGAGAATATCGGCAGCTTCTGACCTCTGACGAGGGTATTCAGTCCGTCGATAGCGGAGATACCGGTCTGGATGAACTCCTGAGGATAGCTCCTGGCAGCCGGATTCATCGGCAGACCGTTGACATCCATTCTCTTTTCGGGGATTATCTCGGGACCGCCGTCGATAGGTCTGCCGAGTCCGTCAAAGACGCGACCGAGCATATCGGGCGAAACGCCGAGCTCCATCTGCCTGCCGGAGAAGCGTACCTTGCTGTTGGCGAGGTTGATTCCGGCGGAGTTTTCAAACAGCTGAACGAGCGCGTTCGTGCCGTCGATTTCGAGCACGCGGCAGCGGCGGGTCTCGCCGTTTGCCAGCTCTATCTCGCCGAGTTCGTTATACTTGACTCCCTCGACCTCGCGCACGAGCATAAGAGGTCCCGAAACCTCCTGAATAGTTCTGTATTCTTTAGGCATCAGTATTCCTCCCTTGCGTCAACAACGGCTTTTATCTCGGAATCTATCGCCGCGCAGACTGTTTTATATGTGTCCTCAATGTCCTTTTCGGGAACATATTTGAAGCGTCCGATGCTCTCCCTTGAGGGTATCGAGACGAGTTTTTCAATATCCGCGCCCTTTTTGAGCGCGTCGAGAGAACCGTCATAGAAGTGAAGGACAAGTTTCATCATCAGATACTGCTTACGCAGGGACGAATATGTGTCCACCTCGTGGAAAGCGAGCTGATGCAGGAAGTCCTCGCGTATCGAGCGGGCGGTCTCCATCTTGAGTCTGTCTGTCGGCGAGAGGGCGTCCATACCGACGAGCTTGACTATCTCATCGAGCGAAGCTTCGTCGGAGAGCAGAGCCATAAGTCTTGCGCGAAGCGTAGTCCACTCATCAGAAACATTCTCATTGAACCAGCTTCCGAGCGAATCGGCATAGAGCGAGTAGCTCGTCAGCCAGTTTATCGCCGGGAAGTGGCGCTTATATGCGAGCGCCGAGTCAAGTCCCCAGAAGACTTTGACTATTCTGAGTGTCGCCTGGGAGACGGGCTCCGAGATATCGCCTCCGGGAGGCGAAACAGCGCCTATGACCGAGAGCGCGCCCTCGCGTCCGTCCGAGCCGAGGGAAATAACGCGTCCCGCACGCTCATAGAACTGAGCAAGTCTGCTGCCGAGATAAGCGGGATATCCCTCTTCGCCGGGCATCTCCTCAAGTCTGCCGGACATCTCGCGCAGAGCCTCCGCCCAGCGGGAGGTCGAGTCCGCCATGAGGGCGACTGAATAGCCCATGTCTCTGAAATATTCCGCTATCGTGATGCCCGTGTATATCGACGCTTCACGCGCGGCGACGGGCATATCCGAAGTGTTTGCTATAAGCACGGTGCGCTCCATGAGCGACTTTCCGGTGTGCGGATCGATAAGCTCGGGGAACTCGTTCAGAACGTCGGTCATCTCGTT
>DJQG01000088.1 GCA_002438685.1 Ruminococcaceae bacterium UBA6392
GCAATAATCGCCAAGAGTGTCAAGGGCAAGGGCGTTTCCTTCATGGAGAATCAGTGCTCATGGCACGGCAAAGCTCCGAATGAAGAGCAGTACAAAGAGGCTATGGAGGAGCTCAACGCGACTCTCACAAGCCTTGAAGCCAACTAATTTCAGTGAAAGGAATGTCGTGCTATGGCAGATATTATAAAAGCGGCAACGCGTGACGGTTACGGCAAAGCGCTCGTAGAGCTCGGCGCCATAAATGATAAGCTCGTCGTTCTCGATGCAGACCTTGCAGAGGCGACAAAAACAGTTATGTTCAAAAAGGCATATCCGGACAGATTCTTTGATTCCGGTATCGCAGAGGGCAATATGATAGGTGTCGCCGGCGGACTTTCAACCATCGGCTACACAGTATTTGCAAGCTCGTTTGCAATGTTCGCCGCAGGCCGCGCTTTTGAGCAGATAAGAAACACAATCGGCTATCCGCATCTCAATGTCAAAATAGGCGCTACCCATGCGGGTATATCGGTCGGCGAAGACGGTGCGAGCCATCAGTGCTGCGAGGACATAGCTCTTATGCGCACTATTCCCGGCATGGTCATAATCAACCCCGCCGATGATGTCGAGGCGAGAGCGGCTGTATTTGCCGCCGCCGAGTATGAAGGTCCCGTATATCTTCGTTTCGGTCGTCTTGCAGTGCCGAGATTCAATGATCCCGATAACTATAAGTTTGAAATAGGCAAGTCGGTTCAGCTCGCAGACGGCAAGGATGTGACTATAATCGCAACCGGTCTAATGGTGAACGAGGCTGTTATGGCAAGAGATATGCTCGAAAAAGAGGGTATTTCCGCAAGAGTCATCAATATGCACACCATAAAGCCTATCGACAGACAGGCGATAATCGACGCCGCAAGAGATACCGGCGCTATTGTTACCGCAGAAGAGCATTCCGTTATCGGCGGACTCGGCGGAGCAGTCAGCGAAGTTGTCTGCGAAACTATACCCGTACCGGTTGTGAAGGTCGGCGTAGAGGATGTTTTCGGACGCTCCGGTCCGGCGGTCGAGCTTCTCCATATCTATGGTCTTGATGCGGAGAACATAGTCAAAAAAGCAAAGCAGGCGCTTGAGCTCAAGACCGCCCGCTGACAACAGACCGAAAGGTTTTCAAATGGCTAAAAGCAGATTCAAAAAAAGTACAGTCGCAGTCGCTGCCGCGATCATTGTTGTGTTCGCGGCGGTAGCTACGGCTGCGTTAATTTTTCTGATGTCGGGCAAAAACAAGATACCCGATGCGGACTCTCAGGCAATTGTATATAAGTCAATCGACGGCGGAACTTATCTTTCCGCCTATGGCAAAAAGCACAAGCTGACGATATCCGATGATTCGTCAGTCTTGCTTACTTCGGACGGCGAGTACCTTATTTATACCACCGCCTCGGCGAAGGTCAGCCGCAAATATGACCTCTATCTGTGCAGTATCAAGAATTCGTCAAACGCCAAAAAGGGTGTAAAGCTTTTAGACTACGGCATTGAAAAAGAGTTCAGATATAATAACGGAACTCTGTATTATTCGAAGCAGAATCAGGACAACCTCTCCGTTATGACAACTGCATATGATATTAAAAAGAACAAAAAATCAGACATTGATTTTGCAATAAAAGAGCTGTTTTTGCCGGAAAGCGGAGATTCGATTTATTATCTTAAGCAGCTTTCCGATTCACAGTCGCTGTATGTTTATTCATCTTCTGACGGCAGCCGCGAGCTTGTGAAAAACGCCGCAAATATTCATTTTTATGATAATGGTGAGAACTGCGAGATTCTCTTTGAGACCGGGTCTTATAACGAGGGAGAAGCGGAGCTCTTCTCAGTCTCTCCCGGAAAAAATCCGGTTCAGATAGCTACTATGGTCAGCTCCGTTTTATATGATTCGTATTCGCCCGGCGGCAATCTCTATTATTTTGTCAAAAAAGAGTCGCCTGCCGGCTGGCGCGATATTATTGACGACGATATG
The DNA here is from genome assembly GCA_002438685.1 of Ruminococcaceae bacterium UBA6392. GTDB lineage: Bacteria > Bacillota > Clostridia > Oscillospirales > Acutalibacteraceae > CAG-177. The sequence continues at coordinate 1,994 of DJQG01000088.1, forward strand.
GCGCAGGATGATGAGCTTATAAAAGAGCCGAACCGCAATGATTACACATTCATCTTCGGCTTCAGTATTCAATATCAGCTCGACATGAGCAAATATAACCGCAAGGTTTCGCGTGACAAAATCCGTCAGGCTCTTGACGAGAAGATAAAGGACGATTCTTTCACGCAGGGCTATAATCTCTATGCCAGAACTGCCGACGGTTCAAAGAAAATCGCAGAAAATGTTGTTCCCGATGAAGTATTTGCAGTTTCCGCTTCCGGCGAACCCGCCGCAGTGTTCTATATGACCGAGCTTTCCGACAGCACAGTCCGAATGTCCGATCTCGATTCGCAGCTCGGTTCATCGTCGGTTGAATCGGTTGTTGAAACCGCAGTGTCGGCGGTCAAAGCCTGCATCAGGAAAACGGGATACTTATATGCTGATACACATTCAACTCAGCCTGTGAAGCTCGATGCGTATAACGGCAAGAAAGCGGAGTTTATAATCTCCGGGGACAAGCTGTTTGCCAAATCGTTTGATGCTTCAAATGACACATTCACGCTGTTCAGGCACACGGTCACAAACGGCGTTGTATCTGCGGCTGAAATGCTTGATACGGGTATAAAGGCTTGCAATATCATCGGCACGGATGTGTGGTACCGGCGCAGCGTTACCGGGTCTTCGCTCTGCGATTTGTATAAATATTCGGCGGAGAAAGAGAAGATTGACGGCGATGTCGCGTCTTTTGCCGAACTTCCCGGCGGAAGCGTTCTTATAGTCAAGAATTTTGTATCTTCTTCAGACGGAGAGATAGCCGATCTTTACTTATATGACGGCAAAAAGACCTCGCTTGTTGCAGAAAAAGCAGAACTCAAAAACATGAAATATTCAGACAAAGGGATATCTTTTATACGCAGCGGCGGAGATTTATGTATTTATTCTAAAAATAAGCTTGCTATAATTGACGGCGGCGCGTATAATATTATCGCTTATTAAAAGAAATGAGGGATAAAAGCATGGCAAAAGATGTGCTTTTCAAAACGATGACTTTCGGCGGCTTCAACAAAGAAGATGTCCTTGAATATATTCGTGCTCAGCAGACTCAGCTTACAGACACACAAAGAAAGCTCAAGGAAACCGAAGAGAATGCCGCGGCGGCTTCAAAGCGTACAAGAGAGCTTGAAACTCTTCTTTCGGAGCAGCAGACTCGTGCCGAGGAATATTTTGCGCTGAGTGAGGAATATGCAAAAAAGATATTCGCCCTCGAAGACGAAGTCGATGCCCTCAATGAGAAGCTCAACAGCGTTGAAGTCGGTTGCGAGCGCGCAAAGGATGTGGAGGGGCAGATAGGCGCCCTTGTGCTTGACGCACTGCTCTATTCCGATAAGATAATCCGCAGCGCCAAGGCATCCGCAAAGGGCATTTCGAATCAGACCAGGCAGACTATCGAAGAGGCAGCAAGCGGAGTTGACGAGATAGGCGAGGATATTTCGCAGATGTCAGATAACTTCGGTGTTGTCATTGCATCTCTCGTTTCGAAGATAAATTCTCTCTCAAGCAATCTCAACAGTGTTGCCGATAAACTTGACGCTCAGGACGAAGAAATAGACGAGCATCAGTTCACCTTCGGCGAAAACGGCGAAGTTAAACTGCCGAAGCTTACCGACAAAGATTTCGGAGATCCGACAGAACCGGAGATAGAGATATCCGATGAAGAGATAAACAATCTTGTCAATGTCCTCAATGCAAGCGGCGGACTGGATCTGAAATTTACTTCGCCCGATGAAAGCTCAGAAAATGTTACCGAAGATATACATAACAAAAAAGTAACTTCCGACGAGTCTATTAAGGCCGATGAGGCCGAAGAGATATCGGAGCTGACAAAGAAATTCCTCGGAGAAGACTGATGGCTGAATATAAGATAGACACAAGTGAACTCCGTGAATATTGCGGCAGACTTCGCGTAGGGGACAGAGTGCTGCTTTCCGGAACTGTCTATACATCGCGCGATGCGGCGCATAAGCGCATATGCGCATTGCTGGACAGCGGCGACAAACTTCCGTTTGATTTGAAAGACGCGGTAATTTATTATGCAGGACCTACGCCGACGAAACCCGGCGATGTTATCGGCAGCTGCGGTCCGACTACTTCGAGCCGCATGGATGTCTATGCGCCGAGGCTTCTTGATGAGGGGCTTTGCTGCATGATAGGAAAAGGCGGCAGAAGTGAATCGGTTATCGAGGCGATAAAGCGCAACAATGCCGTATATCTCTGCGCGATAGGCGGCGCGGGTGCGCTTGCCTCAAAGTGCATAACCAAATGCGAGGAGATAGCGTTTTTTGATCTCGGATGCGAGAGCGTCAAGCGTCTGGAGTTCAAAGATTTTCCGCTGACCGTCGGCATTGATTCGCACGGCGGAATGATGTTTGAAAAATAAATTCAGAAAAACTATTGACAAACCGACTTTTCGGTTATATACTTTGTAAAAACTGAATCTTGCCCATAAAGGCGATGACGGAGAAAGATTCCGGATAAGTACCGCAGAGAGTCCGTGGTTGGTGAAAACGGATGTATAAACCGGGTGATCGAATCACTCCTGAGCAGAAACCCGAAAGCATTGAGCGAGTAGGCGTTTTCGTAAGACTGCGTTAAAGTCAAGAGCTTATTGGAGCTTGAGGGTGCTGTAAAAAAGCACTGAATTTGGGTGGTACCGCGGTTAACAGCCGCCCCAGACATTTTGTTTGGGGCGGCTTTTATATTATATTTTTATTGAGAAGGAGAGTTAATTATGGAAATTATCATCACTGAGATCGCACAGCGAATACGCGACCTGCGCGAGATCATGGGCTACAGCGTGGAAGAGATGGCTCAGGCTGTCGACTGCACTCCGGAAGAATATATTGCCGCCGAAAACGGCGAAGTCGATTTTTCTTTCACATTTATTTACAAATGCGCCGAGAAGTTCGATGTTGATATGATAGAACTGCTGATCGGTGATAACCCGAGACTTTCGTTCTATTCAATAGTCCGCAAGGGCGAGGGACTGCCGATGAAGCGCCGCACGGGATTCAATTATTCTCATCTCGGCTATCGCTTCAAGGACAAATATTGCGAGCCTTTCCTTGTAACCGCGCCGTATTCGGAAGAGGATCAGGATAAGCCCATAACCCTCTCGACCCACGAGGGACAGGAATTTGATTATATTATCAGCGGCAGCCTCAAGGTAGCATTCGAGGAGCATGTTGAGATACTCAACGCCGGCGATGCCGTACTTTATAATTCCGCTCACGGTCACGGAATGATTGCGACCGGCGGCGAGGACTGCGTTTTTATTGCAATAATTCTCAAGAAAACGGAGAAGAAATAAAATCATTATTCAACAACTCAACGAAGGGACTCTTAACATATGCTTGATTTAAATAAAAACTTTGTGGATGAGGTATATGACGAAAACGGACATGTAGTTGACTATACCCTCAAATGCCCTGAAAATTTCAATTTTGCTTATGACGTTGTCGATGCCATCGCGGCTGCCGAACCGGACAGGCGTGCGCTTCTCTGGTGCAATCCCGCGGGCGAAGAGAGAATATTCACATACGGTGACCTGAAATATTACAGCGACAAGACTGCCAATATGCTGCGCGAAAAGGGAATCAAAAAGGGCGACATGGTCATGGTTATCCTCAAGCGCCACTATCAGTTCTGGTTCACCATTCTCGCTCTGCACAAGCTCGGCGCGGTTATTATCCCCGCAACATTCATGCTGCAGAAGCATGATATCGTCTACAGAGCGAACGCCGCTACAATAAAGGCGGTCGTCTGCACGGGCGACGGCGACATTGCCGAGCAGGTCGATGAAGCTCTGCCGGAGTGTCCCTCGATAAAGACGAGAATTATCGTCAACGGCAAGCGTGACGGCTGGGACGACTTCATGACCGACATGGAAAAAGCCGATTCTCATCTCGAAAGAGTTGATACGAAATATTATGAGCCAATGATAGTCTATTTCTCGTCCGGTACCACCGGCAACCCGAAGATGGCTATGCACGCTCATACATATGCCCTCGCGCATCTGACTACCGCCAAATACTGGCACGATGTCACCGCCGACAGCGTCCATCTGACAATAGCCGATACCGGTTGGGGCAAAGCGGTCTGGGGCAAGCTTTACGGCGAGATGTTCATGGAGAGCTGCGTTTTTGTCTATGACTATGATAAGTTCCACGCCTCTGAGATTCTTTCGATACTTGAGAAATATAAAATCACCAGCCTTTGCTGCCCGCCCACGATGTTCAGATTCATGCTCCAGGAGGATGTATCTTCCTATGATCTGAGCTCACTGCAATACTGCACCATTGCAGGCGAAGCCCTCAACCCTGATGTTTTCAACAAGTGGTATGAGGAAACCGGAATAAAGCTCATGGAGGGCTTCGGTCAGACCGAGACCACTCTGCTTATTGCAAACCTCGTCGGAATGGAGCCCAAGCCCGGCTCGATGGGCAAGCCCGTTCCTCACTACGATGTTGATATCGTTGACGAAGACGGCAGGCCGGTACCTCCCGGAGTCACCGGCGAGATCGTTGTTCATACCGAACCCAAGGTTCCTTTCGGTCTGTTCAAGGGCTATTACCGCGATGAGAAGAAGACCGCCGAGGCGTGGCACGACGGACTCTATCATACCGGCGACACCGCGTGGAAAGACGAGGACGGCTACTACTGGTATGTCGGCAGAACCGACGATGTTATAAAGTCCTCCGGCTACAGAATAGGACCGTTCGAGATCGAAAGCGTTCTTACCGAGCACCCGTCAGTTCTTGAGTGCGCCGTAACCGGTCTGCCCGATCCTATAAGAGGCAATGTCGTCAAGGCAACTATCGTCCTCAAGCCAGGATTTGAGGGCTCCGATGAGCTGAAAAAAGAGCTTCAGACATATGTCAAGAAAGAGACCGCGCCCTATAAATATCCCAGAGTCATCGAGTTTGTCGATTATCTTCCCAAGACCGTCAACGGTAAGATCAGACGCACCGAGATAAGAGCGAACGATCTGAGAAAATTAAAGTGATTTATCGATTTCCATTCGGCGTATAACTCCGCAGGCGATGCGGCTGCCGAATGTATCGGTCGAAGTGAAAGTGTCGGGGGAACTGTGAACTATCACGGTTCTCCCTTCTACTTGGCGTGGAATAAAACGGTCGGTGTAGGTTGCCATATATGCATATCCGTTGTTCGAGAAAATACTCGGCAGGTCGCCCATATGTCCTGGGTGATTCTGCGTGCTTTTTATATTTGTCTCATGTCGCTCGGGCGATACTTCAAGCTCGACATCCGTGCTTTTCAGATGCATTCCGGCACTTGTGAATGTCTCGGGTTCGCATACTGCGCCCTCGTGAATATGAACTGCGAACGGATCGTTTCTTGTCGGCATACCGGTGAGCTCTATTTCGACCATTGTTCCGTCGAGCCAAGGATAAAATCTCGCCGTGCCAGACATATCCGGAACGCTGCTGTTTCCCTTTATATCTGCCTGAAAATAGTAATAATCCGACAGCGTGTCGGAAGCTTTGTTAAACATTTTGTTTCCTCCTGCGGGTATATTTGCTCCGAGAAGAAGCGCTATATTATATGAAAAATCACCCCTCAGCGTTAATGTCGAGGGGTGATTTGCGATGTTTTCAGAAAATCATATCGCGCAGTTCAAAAATTTTATTTGCAAAGAAAAGATATATTTTCTGAAACAGGCTGTCTTTGTATTCCGTTTTTGACGGCGCGGATTTTGTCAGCTCATAGGAATCGAATATTTCGTTCGTGTCGCTCCGCAGAGCCTTTATCGAAATCCTGCCCTCTGAGAAGTTCAGCAGAACATATGTCGGCGTGCGAAGCTGAATGCATTTTTCTGCGTACCACGGAGTTTTATCGGGCTGACCGTCATAGTTGCAGCCGGAAGCAGTATTTGCTTCAAGATAGAGCGTGCCGCCGCTTTTAACTTTTTCGTTGCCGCGCATGAGTGCGGAACGGGTGTATATATGATCGTGCCCGCTCAACACAAGATCGATATCATATTTGTCGAACATCTTGGAGAACAGCGGACGGTAGAAATTATCCTCTTCCTTGCGGCTGTAGATGCTGTAGTGCATAACAACTACGCGCCACAGGGCATAGGGATAAAAATTCATGGCTTCTTTTATCAGCTCTTCGTGGTCATAGGTCAGCACATTATTTGAGTTGAGCACGATGAACAGTGCTTCGCCGCGCTTGAAATAGTAGCCTTTGCCTGCCGGACATTGAAGGAGTTCGCGGTCGAATCTGTTCGGGTTGTTGCTCCTTATCGAATAGAGCGGATAGTAGAAATCATGGTTGCCTATTACTGTAGCCACAGGGATGGAACGCATCAATTCGGGATTATAGAAAAGGTTGTATTGTGCTTGGGTTATGCCTGTTTCGACCTGATCTCCCGCGGAGATTATGAGCGAGATATTCGGCTCATATTTTACCGCCGCTTCAAGCGTATTGTTCCAACCGAGAGAGTCATGCTTGAGAACTTCGTCAAGCTTTCTGTCGCCAGAACGTCCGATCTGCGTGTCGGAGACAAAGAGAATATTATATTCTTTGTCGCTGCCTGTGTTGAATGAGTATGTTTTCGACCATTTGCCGTTTTCGGCAACTCTGTAATAGTAAGTGGTGTTACTCTTGAGATTTTCGGCGGTCACATCGTTCTTCCATCCGTAGAGGACGGTGTGCGTGCGCTCGACTTTTAAAAACTTCCCGTTTTTCATCGAACTGTCCGTTGCAATCTCAAACATTACAACACAGTCCTTTGTAGGCGAGAGCCATGTGAAATTCATTCTCGATGGATCGCTTCCCGGAGACATGGAAACTGCCGAAGCATCATTCTTGAGCCTGTCCCAGTTTTCGTCCCATTCTTCCGCTGTTGCCGCGAACGAGCAGGGGAGAAAAACCGAGCAGAAAAGGAGTATCACTAACAGAACAGAGAGTATGCGCGTTGACCTTTGTTTCATATAATCACCTTTCTTATAAAAGTTATGCTCAAATTTCGCCCATAAAATCGGTGCGTATATGGACAAAATAAAGATTTTTTGCAGGATATAGCTTTTTAGCTTGCAAATTCGGGTGGAATATAATAGAATATACAAGATCTTTGTTTACGGAGGAATCAACATGACTTTTGAATCAATATCCAAAAAGGAGCTTGAAGAACTCCACTCTCAGCTCCTCGAAAAATACAACAGCTTCAAGGCGAAGAATCTCAAGCTCGACATGTCCAGAGGCAAGCCCTGCACCCAGCAGCTCGACCTTTCTATGGATATGCTCAAGATAAATGATGTCAAATCATCGACCGGACTTGAGTGCAGAAACTACGGAATTCTCGACGGTATCCCCGAATGCAAGGCGATTTTCTCCGAGATGCTCGAAGTCGCGGATAAGAATGTTATAGTCATGGGCAATTCGAGCCTCAATGTCATGTTTGATTTTATCGCGCAGTGCATGACTCACGGCGCAGGCGACAAGCCTTGGATGCAGCAGGGGAAGATAAAGTTCCTTTGCCCCGTTCCCGGATATGACAGACACTTCGGCATCTGCGAATATTTCGGTATCGAGATGATAAACGTTCCGCTTGTCGAAGGCGGTCCCGATATGGATCTTGTCGAAGAGCTTATAAAAGACAGCAGCGTAAAGGGTATGTTCTGCGTGCCGAAATACGCTAACCCCGACGGAACAACATATTCCTATGAAACCGTCCGCCGCATAGCGGCTCTCAAGCCCGCCGCGAACGATTTCAGAATAATCTGGGATAACGCTTATATCGTCCATGACCTTAGAGAGACCCCTGACAAGCTTCTCAATATTTTCCCCGAATGCGAGAAGAATTCGACCGAGGATATGGTTATAGAGGTCGTTTCAACCTCGAAAGTCACATTCAGCGGCGCGGGCATTGCCGCACTTGCCGCCTCCGATAAGAATGTTGCGATGATAAAGAACCGCATGAAGACGCAGACTATCGGCTATGATAAGATAAACCAGCTGCGCCATGCGAAGTTCCTTAAAAATATGGACGGCGTCAGAGCGCATATGAAAAAGCACGCCGCCATAATCGCGCCCAAGTTTGATGTTGTTCTCAAAGCGTTCAACGATGAACTCGGCGGAAAGGGTATAGCCGAATGGACCAACCCGAACGGCGGATATTTCATCAGCCTGAATGTTCTGAACGGCTGCGCGAAGCGCACGGTTGAGCTCTGCAAAGAGGCGGGCGTTGTACTCACTCCCGCGGGAGCTACTTATCCTCACGGCAAAGACCCTGATGATTCA
>DJQG01000028.1:0-6807 GCA_002438685.1 Ruminococcaceae bacterium UBA6392
TTCACGGCGGCGGTCCCGAGATAACGGATATGCTCCAAAAGACCGGCAAGAAGAGTGAATTCGTCAACGGTCTGCGCGTCACGGACAAGGAAACCGCCGATATAGTGCAGATGGTGCTCGCCGGAAAGGTCAACAAAAGCCTCGTCAACCTCGTTGAAAACAAGGGCGGCAAGGCGATGGGACTCTCCGGAATAGACGGTCACATGATTGAAGCGAAGATGAAAGACGAGAAACTCGGCTTCGTCGGCGAGATAACAAATGTAAATATTCAGCCGATACTCGACGTTATCGACAAAGGATATATCCCGATCGTTTCGACCGTCGGCTGCGACAATGAGGGCAATGTCTATAACATAAACGCGGACACCGCCGCGGCGAAGATAGCCGGCGCGCTCAACGCGGAGAGCCTTATATCCATGACGGATATCAGCGGCATACTCCAGGACAAGGACGACCCGGACACGCTCATCTCGGTCATAAAGGCGGACGAAGTTCCCGCGCTCATAAAAAACGGCATTATCGGCGGCGGCATGATTCCGAAAGCCGAGTGCTGCATCAACGCGATAAAATGGGGCGTGCACAGAGTTTTCATCATTGACGGCAGGATACCGCACTCGATACTTATAGAAATGCTGACAGACGAAGGCATGGGCACGATGTTCACGGCATAAAAAGGAGAATATAATGGATATATTACAACAGCAGGACAAGGAATACATCGCCGGAACTTATGCGAGGTTTCCGCTGACAATTGAGGGCGGCAAAGGCTCCGTGGTCTGGGACGACGCGGGAAAGATATACACCGATCTGTCCTCGGGCATAGCGGTCAACACCTTCGGCATAGCCGACGACGAATGGATAAAAGCAATAACCGAGCAGGCGGGCAAAATCCAGCACATGTCGAACCTCTACTACACCGAACCGTGCGTAAAGCTCGCGCAGATGCTCTGCGACCGCACGGGCATGAAAAAAGTTTTCTTCTCGAACTCAGGCGCGGAGGCCAACGAATGTGCAATAAAAGCAGCGAGAAAATACGCCGCCGAGAAGCACGGCGCGGACTGCTATAATATAGTTACGCTCAAAAACAGCTTCCACGGTAGGACGATAACCACCCTCGCCGCAACGGGTCAGGATGTGTTCCACAAAGATTTTCTGCCGCTGACCGAGGGATTCATCTATGTTGAGCCGAATGACATAGAGAAGATTGAAAAAGTTCTCTTTGAGAATCGCTGCGCCGCAGTCATGCTCGAAGTCGTTCAGGGCGAGGGCGGCGTTATGCCGCTCGACAAAGACTATCTCCAGTCGCTCGAAAGAATATGCCGCGAGCGCGACATTCTGCTAATCTGCGACGAGGTTCAGATAGGCAACGGCAGGAGCGGCAAGCTCTACGGCTACATGAACTACGGCATATTCCCAGACATCGTCTCGACCGCCAAGGGGCTCGCGGGCGGTCTGCCGCTCGGTGCTACCCTCTTCGGCGAAAAGACAAAGGATGTTCTCACCCCCGGCTCCCACGGTTCGACCTTCGGCGGCAACCCGATATGCTGCGCCGGCGCGATAAATATTCTTTCGAGGCTCGATGAGAAGACTCTCGCCGGAGTTCGCGAGAGGTCGGAATATATATTTTCAGAGCTCAGCGGCGCACCGGGCATAAAAGAAGTAACCGGACTCGGACTGATGATCGGCATAAAGACCGAAAGAGACGCCTCCGAGGTCATAAACGCCTGCATGAAAAAGGGCGTTCTCGTTATCAAAGCAAAAGACAAGGTCAGGCTGCTCCCGGCGCTCAACATTCCCATGGAGCTGCTCGAGCAGGCAGTCGGCGTTATAAAAGAAGTCTGTGCAGACAAGGAGGCTTGAGCATGACATTCAAAGACAGAGATTTTTTGAAGCTTTTGGATTTCACTCCCGAAGAGATTGAATATCTTATCGACTTCGCCGCCTCTCTCAAGGCGAAGAAGAAAGCGGGCATACCGCACAAAATATGCGACGGCAAGAATGTTGCGCTGATATTCGAAAAGACGAGCACGAGGACAAGGTGCAGCTTCGAAGTCGCGGCGCGCGACCTCGGAATGGGCACAACTTATCTCGACCCCTCCGGCTCGCAGATAGGCAAAAAAGAGAGCATCGCCGACACGGCGCGCGTGCTCTCAGGCATATATGACGGCATTGAATACCGCGGCTTCGGCCAGTCGATAGTCGAAGAGCTCGCACAATATGCGACCGTCCCCGTCTGGAACGGTCTGACGAACGAGTTCCACCCGACACAGATCCTCGCGGATTTTCTGACGATAAAAGAGCAGTTCGGGCGTCTTAAAGGCATCAACTTTGTCTACATGGGTGACGCCAGATACAACATGGGCAATTCGCTCATGGTCGGCTGCGCAAAGATGGGCATGAACTTCACCGCCTGCGCGCCGAAGAAATATTTTCCCGACAAGGCGCTCGTTGACACCTGCATGGAGATTGCCGCGCAGACCGGCGCTAAGATAAATTTCTGCGAAAGCCCCGACGAGGCGGCAAAAAACGCCGATGTCATATACACCGACGTGTGGGTCTCGATGGGCGAACCTGTCGAAGTCTGGGAGGAGCGCATAAAAGACCTCGCGCCCTATCAGGTCAACTCCGAGCTCATGGCAAAGGCTTCGCCGAACGCCGTGTTCATGCACTGCCTGCCCTCTTATCACGACATGAAAACGACGATAGGCAAAGAGATGGGCGAAAAGTTCGGGCGCGACTCGATGGAAGTCACTGACGAGGTGTTCGAAAGCGCACAGTCCGTCGTCTTCGCCGAGGCGGAGAACCGCATGCACACGATAAAGGCAGTCATGGCGGCAACGCTGACCGATGAGAGATAATTTACAATATATAATGTAATAGGAGCTGTCAAAAACGACAGCTCCTTTTTTATTCTTCCTCTGCTTTGCTTTCGGCTTTGTCGTTCTCGTTGAATCTGTTGAGAAAATAGAGATAAGTCTCGGCATATACGCGCTTTCTTGTCTCGAATCTGTCGCCGTCGTTATAGTGGCGCGTATAGAGATCGATATCGGGCTTCAATATCCTCGTTATCTCCAGTGCTATCTCCTGATTTGTCATTTTATCACCTCCGCGGTTTTCATCTATATATTACCAACGAAGTAAATATTTTTTAACTGCCGGAACGCTTTATTATTCCTACAGGGAAGCAATTATTAAAATTATAAAATGACGGTTCGCGATTCGATAAGAGAATACTTTTTTGTGCATTCTTGCTATTGACTCGCAAAAAACAAGGTAATATAATGACATTGATGTTAAAAAGACACCAGATGCAGCAAATTTCCCACTGTTTTAAGTAAGAGAGAGACTTGCTACACCAACCATTAAGGAGAGGAAGATCTATCCATGGAAAACAAGAATCAGCGCATCTGCATCATCGGCGGCGGTCCTGCAGGTACAAGCATGGCTATGTACCTGGAGAAAAAGGGCTATGACAACTATGTCATCTATGAGAAGTCCGGCAAGATCGGCGGCAAGGCATTCTCGCCCATGATGAAGGTCAAGAACGCACAGGGCAAATGGGAAGACCGTACCATTGAAATGGGCGCGGTCATGGGCTGCGACACTTACTTCGCAGTTCACGAGTGCGAAGAGTTCGGCGGCACGACCCATCTCGACGGACCGCCCATGGGCAGAAGATTCATGAATACCGACGGCACGCCCCAGAAATCTTCACCCTTCGCACTGCTCAAGAAGATCTTGAAGATGAAGAAGCTCTCGAAGCTCCTCGAGACGAAGTACAAGGGCTATGATGTCAACGGTCACAGAGGTGTGTCCGAGGGTCGTTATGAGGGTCCCTGCCCGTCTCCCGAGATGAAGCTTGCTCACATCGAGGGTGAGAACCCGAACCTGAAAGATCTTTCAATGCCTTTCTCCGAGTTTCTCAAGCTCAACCACTGCGAGGACGCAGAGCTCGTCTGGAAGGGTCCGTTCACTTCCTTCGGCTACGGCTACTTCGACGAGATCCCGGCGGCTTATGTTCTCAAGTATCTTGATGCCTTCACCGTCAAGCAGTTCCTTTCCACCGGCAAGCTGTGGACTTGGTACAACGGCACCCAGAGTATTTGGGAGGGCGTCAACAGCCACCTGAAGCATCCCGCTCTGCTCAACTCCGAAGTCACCGACATCAAGCGTGAAAACGACAAGGTCTATGTCACCGTCAACGGCAAGACCGAAGAGTTCGACAAGCTCATCATCTGCACCCCGCTCGAGCTGTTCCTCGGCTACGGCGATCCCCGCCCGGAAGAGAAAGAGCTGTTCTCCAAGATAGTCCACAAGGAGTATTTCACCATGGCTGTCCGTCCCGAAGAAGGCAACGCGCCTGACATCTCCTACTATTTCTTCGAGAACATGACAAACGAGACCCGCGGACATCTTATGGTGTTCTATCATCGCTGGTCCGACGGCGTCACCGATCAGCCGCTCGTCACCTTCACCCTGCGTAACCACGAGGGTATGGAGGACGTTCCGTTTGAAGAAGCGAAAGAGACTACTCTTGCGGACATGGAGAAGTGCGGTCTGAAGGTCGACAAGATCGAGCGTATCGACGACTGGTATTATTTCCCGCATGTCGGCAGCAAGGACTATGCCGACGGCTGGTATGAGAAGGTCGAAGCTATGCAGGGTAAGGACAACACCTACTATGCAGGCGAGGTCATGGCATTCGGCGACATGGAAGAGACCGTTGAATACAGCCGCGACCTTGTAAGAAGATTCTTTTAATTGAAGAGGTAAAATCATGCCGGAACAGAATAAGAAAATAATCAGCAAATATCAGGGCGACAAGAACCCCGATGAACGCTATCTCAAGCTTGGCAGAAAGATAACCGATGTTATGGGACACAAGATCTCCGGAGTGACATCCGACGACCCGGAGTATTGGGGGCTCAGAGAAGTCCTGACTCCCGAGATGTGCGATATCGCCAACAAGATGAAGCTCCGCCAGCACTACACCTTCGAGCAGCTGCTTGAGATGAACCGCGACTACGAAGCTATCGATCTGCAGAAGATGCTCGACGAGATGGCTTACATAGGCATCCTTGAGTATGACTACGGCGACAATTACGACCACACTCACGAGCTCAAGGATCGCCCGCGCATCAAACGCTACAGACTGCCGTTCTTTGTCCCCGGCTCCGCCGAGCTGTTCAACTCCTCGGTCGACAGGATTGCAAAGAACCCAGCAGTTACCTCGTTCTTCGAGCGCATGACTTTCATTCCCCTCGCAGGCATCACTCAGATGGTGCCGCCCGGAGGCGACGGAATCGGAATGCACGTCATACCGGTCGAGAAAGCTATCGACGCCGAGAGCAAGTCGATAGACCTTGAGCACATCTCATATTGGCTCAAGAAATACGAGGGTCATATCTCCGCGGGTATCTGCTCCTGCCGCGCTTCGCGCGCAGTGCTCGGCGACGGCTGCACCGACGATATTGATGATTGGTGCATCCAGCTCGGCGACATGGCGGACTACACCGTTGAGACCGGACGCGCGCACTACATAACCAAAGAGCGCGCTCTCGAGATACTCGAGCTTGCCGAGAAGAACGGCTATGTCCATCAGATAACCAACATCGACGGCGAGAACAAGATTTTCGACATCTGTAACTGCAACGTCAAAATCTGCAACGCTCTGCGTACTTCTCTGCTGTTCAACACGCCCTATCTTTCGCGCAGCTCCTACACCGCAAAGGTCGAAAAGGAGAAGTGCGTAGCCTGCGGCAAGTGCGTTGAGACCTGCCCGGCGGGTGCTGTCAAGATGGGTCAGAAGCTCTGCCGCAAGGACGGCTCCGAGGTCAAATATCCTCATGCTCCCCTGCCGGACAACAACATCTGGGGACCCTATGCATGGGATGAGGACTACCGCGACACCGCGCGTATGTCCAACACATATGCCAGCGGCTCCGCTCCGTGCAAGGCGGCATGTCCCGCGCATGTGCCCGTTCAGGCTTATCTGCGCCTCGCCCACGAGGGCAAATACCGCGAGGCTCTCGCGATGATAAAGACCGAGAACCCATTCCCGGCTGTCTGCGGACGCGTCTGCAACAAGAGATGCGAATCCGAGTGCACCCGCGGCAAGATTGACGCTCCCGTTTCGATAGACGCGGTCAAGAAGTTCGTCGCCGATCTCGACCTCAACGCTGAGGACAGATTCGTGCCCGAAAAGACCGTCCAGTCGATCCACGGCGCATTTGACGAGAAGATTGCCATCATCGGCGGCGGTCCTGCCGGTCTGAGCGCAGCATACTATCTCGCACAGATGGGTTACAAACCCACCGTTTTCGAAAAGAACCCGATCCCCGGCGGTATGCTCACATACGGCATCCCCAGCTACAAGCTTGAAAAGGATGTTATCGCCGCAGAGATCGATATCATCAAAGAGCTCGGCGCCGAAATCAAGTGCGGCGTTGAGGTCGGCAAGGATATCACGATAGCTCAGCTTAAAGAGCAGGGCTACAAGGCGTTCTATATCGCTATCGGCTGCCAGGGCGGCAGACGCCCCGGAGTCAAGAACGACGACGCACCCGGCACGCATATCGCCGTTGAGTATCTGCGCCACTGCTTCGAGCACCGCGAGGATACATTTGACGGCAGCGTAGTTGTCATCGGTGGCGGCAATGTCGCTATCGACTGCGCAAGAAACGCCCACCGTCTCGGCGCTTCCGAGGTCAGCATGTTCTGCCTCGAGTCGCGTGATGAGATGCCCGCGAGCCGCGGAGAAGTCGCAGAAGCCGAAGAGGAGAACATAAAGGTCAATCCCTCCTGGGG
>DJQG01000028.1:6826-7109 GCA_002438685.1 Ruminococcaceae bacterium UBA6392
CCCAAGGAAGTCCTCGTCGACGAGAGCGGCAAGGTCACCGGCATCGTGCTCAAGAGATGCGTGCGCACAATCGACCCCGAGACCAAGCGTTTCTCGCCCGTATATGACGAGAACGAGACTATCGAGGTCAAGGCAGACAAGATCGTCTTCGCTATCGGTCAGGCTATCGAGTGGGGCAACCTGCTCGATGGCACAAAGGTCACTTTCTGGCACGGCAACTATCCCGTCGCAGACAAGTTCACCTATCAGACAGAGGATCCCGACATCTTCGTCGGCGGCGATG
>DJQG01000028.1:7188-12197 GCA_002438685.1 Ruminococcaceae bacterium UBA6392
GCAGAGAGCCTGCACCGCCACGCCCGCCCGGACGCTTCCATGACCATCGGACGCGACCGCCGCAGCTTCACTCCGCTGAACAAAGACGATATCAAATTCCCGTCCTATGACACGGCAGGCCGTCAGGAGGCCGGTATGGACGAGTCGATAGACGCGAAGATGTCCTTCAAGGATGCGCATCTGGATCTGACCGAAGAGCATGTCAAGATCGAGACCGGACGCTGCCTCGGATGCGGCGCATCGTATGTCGACTACAACAAGTGCATCGGCTGCGGTCTCTGCACGACGAAGTGCGAATTTGACGCTATCCACCTCGTGCGCGATCATCCGGAATGCTCGACGATGTGCGTTGCCGAGGACAAGGTCGGCGGACTTCTGAAATATTCCGTCAAGCGCGCCTTCAAGATTCTGGGTCACTTAGGCTCGGACGAGGCGAAGGAGATGGCGAAAAAGCGCAAGGCCTATAAGCAGGCTCAGCAGAACAAGGATTGATTTCATGCATGAATTAGGCATAGTTCTCCATGTTATAGATCAGGTGGAGGAGCTCGCCAAGGAAAACAATGTCAGCAAGGTGACCCGCCTCACGCTTGAGGTCGGCGAAGTGTCGTCGATAGTTCCGTCATATTTTTCGGACTGCTTCGAGTGGGCGAAGAAAAAGACGGAATATATGCAGGACACCGAGCTTGAAATGATTATTCTCGAGGGCGTCTCCTACTGCAAAGACTGCAAAAAGACCTATAAAACAACGGAATACGCAAAAAAATGCCCCCACTGCGGCAGCGACAACACCTATCTCGTGACAGGCAACGAGCTGCGCATCAAGGACATTGCGGTTGTTGACAAAAAATAGCCGCGCGGTAAAACAAAAAAACAGCACCGTTTCTAAAAATTGAAACGGTGCTGGTAATTTTTTATTTTTCAGTGTCTCTCGTCAAAATTTGAATAGGTCTCGCAGAAGCGCGCCTGGAACGATGCCGGCTCATCTCCGGCGTAGAGGTGCGAGATATCGCCGAATGCGTTGCATCTGAAAACGGCTTTCCCCTGCTCGCGCTCTTCGGTTATCAGCGTCGTCACCGAGGTCGGCAGCGCGACGAAATTATGCCAGAGCACAACGGGCGATATCTTTAAAATATGCGAGAGCAGAACGCACTCCACACCGAAATGGCAGAAGAGCACCACAGTGTCGCTGTTCTCCCGCTCGACTCTGTATATCTTGCCGTCGTGGACATAGCCGTGGCGTGCAAGCAGCTCGTCTATGCCGTCGCAGACGGTTTTGTATTTTTCGGGCACATCCCCGCTGCTGTAAAACGGGGTAGATATCCATTTGTCCTTGTCGTAATAGTCGTCGTTTTCGCTCAGGAACGCAGGCATTCTGTCCCAGGGATAGGTGCGCTCCCCGCTCTCCGGGTCTATGACATAGCCGTCGAACTCGCGCAGCCAGTCGAATATCTCCGCCGTTCTGCCGAGTGCGTTGAGCGTCGCTTTGGAAGTATCTTTCGCCCTGCCGAGCGGCGAGCAGTAGAACGCCGCAACATCGAGCTTCGTCAGCCTGTTTTTGAGCAGTTCAGCCTCGTGCCAGCCCTTGGGGGTCAGGGAATCTATCGAATAATCCGGATCGCCGTGGCGAACAATGAGAAGTTTCATTCAGGTTACCTCCGCTGTTTTCTGCGATAATTATATCTCATTTGACTTGGATTTTCAACAGAAGTATGGCGGTAAGTATTCTCATGGGCATATATAAACAAAGAATCCCGGCAAACCTCTGGTCTGCCGGGATTCTCTGTTTAAATTATTCCTCGCCGACTACATTTGAATATGCGGTAGTCACGCTGAGTCCCGGAACGGTTCCGAGCTTTTCGGCAAGCGAAGAGATCGTCTCAAGCGGCGCATCAAGGGCAACGGAGACGAGATTCACGCCCTTTGCGCGGTAAGGGATGCCCATTCTGCCGATGATATGCTCGCCGAACTCATGCAAAAGCGCGTTGAGCTGCTCGACGGACTCCTCTTTTTCCACTACGATTGAAACAACCGCAACTATTGTCTGCATAAAAATATCTCCCTTATTTGAGAATTGTTATCTTTCCGATAACGGGAAGCTCCTTCGCCCTGCCCTTGACAGCGTTGACAATACCCATTATCACGAGCACAGCAAACAGAATATTTACCAGTCCGCAAACATTGCCGATGATGCTCGCAACAGAGGTATTGATATAGCCGAACACACCGACTATAATTCTGGTCACGAATGTCCAGACGAACTCCGTTATCGCCAGAACGAGTCCCTGGTTGGTGTGGAAGCGCGCATACTTCGAGTCTTTAGCAGCAAAGAGCGGAACGAGCACGAGCAGTCCGATATAGGCGAGCACCGCCATGACTTTGTTCGACTGGATGTCATTCTGGTCGAACTCGGATGTTGTATCGGGTGTGTCGTTGAGCTCGGATATTCTTGTCCCGAGATCCTTCTTCTCCTCTTCCCACGGCTCGGAGTCGTGCTTCTCCGGCGCAACAGGCGCACCGCATTCGGGGCAGAAACGAGCCCCGTCATCTATCTTTGAACCGCAGTTAGTGCAAAATGCCATCTTTTATTTCCTCCTGATTCCTTGTTGTGTCTCAATTATACCAAGCTTTTTAGGGCTTTACAAGCTGTAAAAAGCAATATCACTGCTCTTTCTCCGCATCGTCGAGCAGGCTCTCTTCTTCTCTGTGCCAGAGATAAGCGAGCGTGCCGATGTAGCCCTCTTTCCACGGCTTGTATTTGCCGTTGTAGTGGACTATCGAGCAGTTCTTCTCGATCCACTCGTGGGTCTTGAGGCTGTGGAGCGCGGTCTTTTCGTCGAGGTTATATATCTCCGGCGAGACATAGCGCGTTTTGGTGCAGTAGAGCGCGTTTATAACATCCTGGTCGCCGAGATAGAGCTTGTCCGCGTTCTTGTCGATATAGCCGAAAAGCTCCTTTGATGTGTAGCTGTGTCTGAGCTCATCAAGGTTCATCATCAGCACGCCCGCGTTGATATAGCGCGAGCCCTCGGGCATACCCAGGCGGATATGATTGATATCATCGACCACGCCGAAAGTGTGACTCGCCCCGGCGAAGCAGGAATCATCGAGATCCATGTTATAGAGATCGGATATAGAGTTGAGAATCAGCGTATCCGGGTCGATATAAAGTATTCTGTCGAGCTCGGCGGGCAAAAATTCGTGCGCGGTGAGTCGATAATATGTCTCTTTGGTTATCCTGTCCTCCGTAGGAGCGTCGGCGTTGAGCTCGTGGGAGAGGCGTATGGAATGGACATTGAAGCGGCTGCGGTCGATGCCGCGGAATATGCTGTCGATATTCTCGTCGGTCAGCGACGAGTGGGCTATGTATAAATCGAACTTCGGGCAGTCGTCCGCGCGAACGAGCGAATGGAGCATCACGGACAGCGGCCGGATATAATTGGCGTCAAGCGTTACGAGTATGTTCATCAAAGACCTCCCGGGTATAGATTTCAATTAGATTATAATATATTTTCCCCTCTGTTTCAAGCACGGAAATGTGTTGCCGCATTTGGATGCAGAGCAAAAGGTCACAATCCGCACTGCCAATCTACATTGCGATAACCGCTTCTCCGGCGTATCTCATCGTCAACAACAAGCACACTGTATACAATCATGACCTCGCACAAAAATCATTTGTTTTATGTATCCGACTTTGCGGCGCATCAGAAAGAATCACAAATCATAACAGTATTTTTCGGATGCCGCTTCTGATTTTATTATATAAAAACTTCAAAACTTCTGATCATTATCAAGATTTATCTTTTTCGCGGTGTCAGATATAAAAAGTCGCGGCAGCTATTTCAATAGATTCATTTTTCCGTGTTGCAGTCGGATTATAAATTTACGACATAATAATACTAACCCCAAAAAAGTTAAATTCCGGGGGTTAGTATTATGATTGTTTTCGTCTGCCGTTAGCATCTTTTTCGGCTCAATCCTTTTCGATATAATAATACAAATCCGCGGCGGCATATGCTTTATATAAATCCCCCGTTTCCCGGTCTACGATATACCAGCCATGTGTAAATGTAAAATCTCTTCCGACGGTATATGCATGAGCTAAGAAATACGGCTTACCATTTATAACTACTTTATGGTCGATTTCCCTTATCATCTTGTCGTTGTCCGGGGCAATTCTCACATTAAGTAGTCGAGAGGTTTTCAATTTGAAAGCCCCTCGGCTATTTTTATGTCAGAACGGAGGTGAAACATATGCCATATATCCCACCGGAGGTGGTAGCACAGGTCCGTGAGATGGATCTGCTGATCTATCTGCGGACTTACGAGCCGCAGGAGCTGGTGCGTTTCGGGGGCGGCACCTACTGCACCCTTGAGCATGACAGTCTGAAAATCTCCAACGGCAAATGGTGCTGGTTTTCCCGTGGAATCGGCGGCTATTCTGTGCTGAACTATCTCATTAAGGTCAAAAAATGCCATTTACGCAGGTGGTCGAAACCATTATGAGAAATCTGTCAGCGGCACCGCCCGCCTTTGCCCGGCTCCGAAAGTGTCAAAAGAAAAGGTGCTGCTTCTGCCGCAGACCAACCACAGCGCCACCCACGCCGTCAAATATCTGTGCCGCAGAGAAATCGACGACGAGCTGATCGATTTCTGCATCAAGACCGGTCGGCTCTATGAGAACTCCACTTATCACAACAAAGATAAACATATGCTAACATTGCGACATATTGGATATGGTATACCAAATGTTGATAAAACGATACATAATAACGAATATCGTATAACAATAGTTACACATATTATATAAGAACGGAAAATCACAGTAAACAACAATTGACAAATAAACTAACCCTCAAAAAGCATTTAGCTTTTTGAGGGTTAGTTTTATGGTTGTTTCAGTACATTGTTAATCTACTGCCACTTGGTATATATTGCCTATTCTGTCTTTGCAGAGAGATACATATGCCTTGATGCAAGATTGTCCTTGCCATAATCAAATTTTTCGGTCA
>DJQG01000031.1:0-1392 GCA_002438685.1 Ruminococcaceae bacterium UBA6392
GCCCGCTCCCGCGACAACGAAAGTCTGCCCGTTCTGCTGCACTGAAATTCCGATCGACGCGGTCAAGTGCCCGCACTGCACGAGCGACCTGCCCGAAGAGAAAAAAGCGGAATAAGATACATACTAAAAGGACTGCCCGGATGAGCAGTCCTTTTTATTATGCGGGAAGTCCAAACCCCTCCGTCACGACCTGCGGTCGTGCCACCTCCCCTTTCAGGGGCGGCACAAAGGGATTTAAGTAATCAGAAGCCGATTATCAGCCCGCCCTTTTCGGCATAATAGCTGCAAAGTCCGCGTGCGTGGACTATCTTGACCTCCGCCTTATCCCAGACGGACTGGATAGCCGACTTGACGCTCTCGGCGAACTCCGCGTTGCGGCAATGGCTGATGACGACTTTGCCGCAGTTGTAGCCGCGCTCTTTCATATCCTCGATTATCGCGTCGAGCGCTTTCTTGCTGCCGCGTATCTTCTGCTTTATCTCGATCGTACCCTGCTCGCTGCCGATGCCGATGCCCCAGAAGCCGAGCTTATTGGCGACGAAGCCGACGATTTTGCTCATGCGGCCGTTCTTGACAAGATTATTAAACGACGAGAGAGCGAAGACGACGTGGGTGTGGCGGGAATAAAGCTCCGCCTTTTCGACGACTGTCTCGAAATCCGCGCCGGACTCGATAAGTTCGCAGATTTTTTTGACGAGCAGAACGAGCTCCGAACCCGCGGAGCGCGAGTCGATAACGGCGATTTTCTTATCGGGCTGCTCTTCGAGCACCATATCCTTTGCGGCGCATGCGCTGTTGTAGCTGCCGGAGAGCTTGCTCGAAATAGTGATGGCAATGACATTGCCCTCCTGCTCGAACTTCTCCTGCCACGCATGCGGCGACGGACACGCCGTGTGGCTCGCCTCTGCACAGGCGTCCATCGAGTCGATCATTCCGTCAACGTCGAGGTCGTGATCATCAACAAAGTTTTCGTTTCCTACGCTGATAGTGAACGGCACGGAAGAAAACACAATATTCTCATGCTCCTTCTCGAAGCCGAACATATCACAGCTTGAATCGGTGATGATGTTCCATTTCATTTTTGAATTTCTCCTCCCTTTTTAAGCGTCTGATTGCCGCTTCCATCCATTATATATGTATTATAGGCTCGAAGTCAATGCTTTTATGTCATAACGAAAATAATTTACAATTGCTTCATTTATAACAGACATCTTGACAAAGCGGGCGGCTGTTGGTATAATAAAGCAAATCAATTTTTAAGCGGTACAGAGATGCCGGCAAGATTGGTGATGAATACGGATAGTCGGCGTTGATGTTCCGGCGTTCTTTGCATACACGGTCTTGCAGCAGCAGGACTTTTTCTTTTATATAAGGAGACGCAAAAATGACGCC
>DJQG01000031.1:1398-1543 GCA_002438685.1 Ruminococcaceae bacterium UBA6392
ACGCACGACTTCGCTTGCAGATATGAAAAAATAAGAGCCTTTGCGGAAAAGTTCCTTGCCGACGGAGGTCTTTCGCCCGTTATTTCGAAAAAATATATTATTGTGCCCGGTCTTTGTGATGTTCATGTGCATTTCAGAGAGCCGG
>DJQG01000031.1:1582-25368 GCA_002438685.1 Ruminococcaceae bacterium UBA6392
TCCGGCTCTGCCGCCGCGGCGCACGGAGGATACACCGCGGTCTGCACGATGCCGAACCTCGACCCCGTGCCGGACAGCGCGGAGCATCTGCAAGTTCAGCTCGACGCAATAGCACGCGGCGCGGCGATAAAAGTTCTGCCCTACGGCGCGATAACCGTCGGCGAAAAGGGTAAAAGGCTCGCGGACATGGAAGCTATATCCGGCAAAGTATGCGCGTTCTCCGACGACGGAAAAGGCGTGCAGAACGACGAAATGATGCGAGAGGCGATGACCGCCGCCAAGCGTCTCGGCAAGATAATCGCCGCCCACTGTGAGGACAACTCCCTGCTCTTCGGCGGATATATACATGACGGCGAATACGCGAAAGCGCACGGGCACATGGGCATTTCGAGCGCGAGCGAATACAGGCAAATTGAGCGCGACCTGCGCCTTGCGGAGGAGACGGGCTGCGCATATCATGTCTGCCATATCTCGACAAAGGAGAGCGTTGAGCTGATAAGGCAGGCGAAGGCGCGCGGAATAAATGTGACCTGCGAGACCGCACCGCACTATCTCGTGCTCTGCGACGAGGACATGCAGGAGGACGGACGGTTCAAAATGAACCCGCCGCTGAGAAGCCGCGAAGATAAAAAAGCTCTCATAGAGGGCATAAAAGACGGCACGATAGACATGATAGCGACCGACCACGCGCCGCACAGCGCAGAGGAAAAAGGGCGCGGGCTCGAAAAGAGCCTCATGGGCGTTGTCGGGCTCGAAACGGCGTTCCCGGTGCTCTACACTGAGCTTGTGAGAAAAAATATAATAACGCTCGACAGGCTCGTTGAGCTGATGAGCTTCAAACCGAAAGAGCGATTCGGGATAGACACAAAGAATGACTTCGCGGTGTTTGATATAAGCAAAGCGTATAAAACAGACCCGAAAGATTTTCTTTCGATGGGGCGCGCCACACCGTTCGCGGGGCGTGAGGTATTCGGCAGATGCCTGCTGACGGTGTATAATGAAAAAGTAGTTTACAAGGCGGAGGAGAGAGCATGAAGCAGGGTATTTTCAGGATAACTTCAAACGAAAAAATCGCGCGCGACATATTTAAAATGACTCTTGCGGGCGACACCTCGGCGATAACCGCGCCGGGACAGTTCGTGAACATAAAGCTCGACGAATTTTTCCTGCGCCGCCCGATATCGGTCTGCGACTGCGTCGGAGAAAATCTGACGCTGATATATAAAACCGTCGGCCGCGGCACGGAGCGGATGAGCCGCATGGGGGCAGGCGATGAGCTCGACCTGCTGACGGGACTCGGCAACGGATACGACACAAAAATAAGCGGCGGCAATCCTCTGCTCGTCGGCGGCGGAGTCGGAGTTCCGCCGATGTATATGCTCTGCAAAGAGCTTATATCAGAGGGCAAAAATGTCACTGTAGTGCTCGGTTTCAACTCGAAAGCTGATGTGTTCTATGAGGACGAATTCCGTGCGCTCGGCGCGGACGTGCACATCGCGACCGCCGACGGCACTTACGGCACAAAGGGCTTTGTCACGGATGTGATAAAAGACATGCAATACACATTTTTCTACACCTGCGGACCCGAGCCGATGTTTCGCGCGATGCACAAAATCATGAAAACGCCCGGGCAATACAGCTTCGAGGAGCGCATGGGCTGCGGCTTCGGCGCGTGCATGGGCTGCTCGTGCAAGACGCTCACGGGCAACAAGAGGATCTGCAAAGAGGGTCCCGTAATGGAAAGCGAGGAGATCATATGGGCAGACTGAGCGTGAATCTTTGCGGCGAAGAGCTCGACAATCCCGTTATCCCGGCATCGGGCACATTCGGCTACGGATACGAATTCGCTGAGCTCTATGACATAAACTGCCTCGGAACTTTTTCGTTCAAGGGCACGACGAAAGAGCCGCGTTTCGGCAATCCGACCCCGAGAATAGCGGAGTGCACCGCCGGCATGATAAACGCCGTCGGGCTTCAGAATCCCGGCGTTGACAAAGTTATAAGCGAAGAGCTCCCGAAGCTCAAGAAGTGCTTTGGCAAAAAAGTGATGGCGAACGTCAGCGGCTTTTCTGTTGACGAATACGCATACACCTGCGAGAGGCTCGACAGTCAGGAGCAGGTCGGCTGGCTCGAGGTCAACGTCAGCTGCCCGAACGTTCACGGCGGCGGAATGAGCTTCGGCACAGACCCGAAGGCGGCGGCGCAGGTCACAAAAGCCGTCAAGGCGGTCACGAAAAAGCCGATTATCATAAAGCTCTCGCCCAACGTCACGGACATCGTGAGCATCGCGAAAGCCTGCGAGGACGCGGGAGCGGACGGAATCAGCCTGATAAACACCCTGCTCGGCATGAGGATAGACCTGCGAACGAAAAAGCCTGTGATAGCGAACACGATGGGCGGCTTCTCCGGCAGCGCGATATTCCCAGTGGCGCTGAGGATGGTATATCAGGTCTCGTCGGCTGTCAACATCCCCATAGTCGGCATGGGCGGCGTATCGTCCGCCGAGGATGTTATCGAGATGATGCTCGCCGGAGCGACGGCAGTCGAGGTAGGCGCCGCGAACCTCGTTGACCCGTTCATATGCAAAAAAACAGTCGAAGCCCTGCCCGCGGCTGCGGACAAGTATAATATAAACGAACTCAAGGACATCATAGGAGGAGCACACAATGGGTAAAGATGTGATAATCGCCTGCGACTTTGCAGACAAGGAAACCTCGCTGAACTTTCTCGACAAATTCGAGGGCAGAAAGCCGTTCGTCAAGATCGGCATGGAGCTTTTCTATGCCGAGGGTCCGCAGATAGTCCGCGAGATAAAGGCGCGCGGACACAAGATATTCCTCGACCTCAAGCTTCACGATATCCCGAACACGGTCAAGAAGAGCATGGCTGTGCTCTCGCGGCTCGATGTCGATATGTGCAACCTCCACGCCGCGGGCACATCGCGCATGATGGAAGCGGCTCTCGAGGGGCTGACCCGCCCGGACGGCACGCGTCCCCTGCTCATCGCCGTGACCCAGCTGACCTCCACCGATCAGGAGGCGATGGAGCGCGATCTTCTGATAAAAGAACCAATAGACAAAGTAGTTATGCACTATGCCGAGACCGCGAAGAACGCGGGACTTGACGGCGTTGTCTGCTCCCCGCTCGAGGCGCAGAAGGTCCACGACATATGCGGCGAAAAGTTTTTGACCGTAACCCCCGGCGTTCGCTTCGCTCACGGCGACATAGGCGACCAGAAGCGGGTCATGACTCCCGAACAGGCGAAAAAAATAGGCTCCGACTACATCGTCGTCGGCAGACCGATAACCTCAGCACCCGACCCCGTTGCGGCATACGAGAGATGCATAAAAGAATTTGTTGACTGAAGGAGAAAAGAAAATGACTGAGACAAGCAGAAAAATCGCAAAGGATCTTCTTAAAATACAGGCAGTGTTTCTGAGCCCCGATAAGCCCTTTACATGGGCGAGCGGAATAAAAAGTCCCGTCTACTGCGACAACCGTCTGACGCTCACCGCTCCCGAGGTTCGCACGGATGTTGAAACCGGACTCAAGGAGCTCATCGAAGAAAACTTCCCGGAGGCGGAAGTTCTCATGGGCACTTCGACCGCCGGCATCGCCCACGCTGCGATAACCGCGCATTTGATGAATCTGCCGATGGGCTATGTCCGCTCCGGCAACAAGGATCACGGCAGGCAGAACCGCATCGAGGGCAAGCTCGAAAAGGGACAGAAAGTCGTCGTGGTCGAGGATCTTATCTCGACGGGCGGCAGTGTTATAGAAGTCGTTGACGCTCTGCGCGAAGCGGGCGCAGAGGTGCTCGGAATAGTCAGCATCTTCACCTATGGAATGAAAAAGGGTCTTGAGAGGCTCGCCGCGGCGAATGTCAAAAATGTGAGTCTGACTAACCTCGATGTGCTCTCCGAGATAGCGGCTCAGGAGGGATATATAAAGCCCGAGGATGTAAGCCGCCTTATAGCGTTCCGCAACAACCCCTCGGACGAGAGCTGGATCGGCGGTGCAAAATGAGGAGCATAATAAACATCCTCGCNNACGCGTTGCTAACGCCGATGTAGGGGAGCCTGTTTTGCAGGCTCCCCTATTTTCATTTATTACGATAAACATCCTCGCCCTCTCCGCCGAGGAGATCGACCAGCTGATAGCCGTCGCCGACGACATCATGGCGCAGCCCGAAAAATACAACGAGGTCTGCCGCCACAAAATTCTCGCCACGCTGTTCTTTGAGCCCTCAACGCGCACAAGGCTCAGCTTCGAGAGCGCGATGCTCTCGCTCGGCGGTCAGGTGATAGGCTTCTCCGGCGCGGATTCAAGCTCCGCTGTCAAGGGTGAGACGATTGCCGACACGATAGAGGTAGTCAACGGTTACGCGGATATAATCGCCATGCGCCACCCGAAAGAGGGTGCGCCGGTCGTCGCGTCCATGCACACGGCGGTGCCGCTGATAAACGCGGGCGACGGCGGGCATTTTCATCCCACGCAGACGCTCGCCGATCTGCTGACCATCCACCACGAAAAGGGCACTTTTGACAACCTCACAATAGGACTCTGCGGCGACCTGAAATACGGCAGAACCGTCCACTCGCTCATCGCCGCGATGACGAGATACAGGAATGTAAAATTCGTGCTCATCTCCCCCGAGGAGCTGCGCCTGCCGCAGTTTGTTATTGACGACTATCTCGAGGGAAGCGGGCTTCAATATGAGGAGTGCCGCTCGCTCGAAGAGGCGATGCCGAAGCTCGACATACTCTATATGACCCGCATCCAGCGCGAGCGTTTCACGGACGACGCGGAGTATCAGCGGCTCAACGGCATATATGTCCTCGACAAGGAGAAGATGAGTCTTGCAAAGAGCGACATGTGTGTGCTGCATCCCCTGCCGCGAGTCAACGAGATATCGCCCGAGGTGGACTCCGACCCGCGTGCAAAATATTTCGAGCAGACGCGGTGCGGCAAGTTCATGCGCATGGCGCTGATAATGAAGCTGCTCGGGCTCATACCAAACGAGGTTCAGCCCGAAAAGGCGGAGGAGCCGCAGTATATATACGACAAATACCGTTGTGACAACCCCGCCTGCATCAGCGTATGCGAGCCGGATGTCAGAAGCATTTTTAAGACTTTTGACGCAAACGGCGGCGCATGCAGATGCATTTATTGTGACAAAGAGCGAAAGTAAAAAAGTTCTCCGATGCGCCTTGACTGAAAGGTCTTGTATTTGGTATACTTTAGATACAATACAGATGAGTTTTCTGCGACTGACGGATTATTGCAGAGCACTGCAAGGGAACAGAAAAACTCTTTTTCAGCCGACCGTCTGGGCACACCTGAGATACATTCTCGGAGTGTGCCCTTTTTGATTTTTTCAGGAGGTATGAAATGAAGAAAGTCGGTATAGTAATGGGCAGCGACAGCGACCTGCCCGTCATCAGAAAAGCAACAGACACTCTGTGCGCGCTCGGCATCCCGTTTGAAGCGCACGTCTATTCGGCACACAGAACGCCCAACGAGGCCATGGCTTTTGCCCGCTCGGCAAAGGAAAAAGGCTTCGGAGTCGTTATAGCCGCAGCAGGCATGGCGGCGCATCTCGCCGGAGCCATTGCGGCGAACACCACCCTGCCCGTTATCGGCATACCCTGCAAATCCAATACTCTCGACGGCATTGACGCCCTCCTTTCAACAGTACAGATGCCCTCCGGCATACCCGTTGCGACTGTTGCGATAAACGGAGGAGCCAATGCCGCTTTGCTTTCGGCTCAGATACTCGCGCTGAGCGAGCCGGAGCTTGCAAAGAAGCTTGAAAAAAAACGCGCCGCCGACGCCAAGGCAGTCCTCGAAAAGGACTCCGCCGTTTCGGCAGAACTCAATTCGGAGGTTTAAAACATGAACGAGATATCAAAGTCCGATGTATACGCCGACGCGGGCGTTGACATAACCGCGGGATACAAGGCAGTTGAGCTTATGAAAAAGCACATCGCGCGCACGCTCACCTCGGGCGTCTGCTCGGATGTAGGCGGCTTCGGCGGTCTGTTTGAGCTCGACCTGACAGGGATTTCAAAACCCGTGCTCGTCAGCGGCACAGACGGAGTCGGCACGAAGCTCAAGATAGCCTTTCTCATGGATAAGCACGACACCGTCGGCATCGACTGCGTGGCGATGTGCGTCAACGATATAATCTGCTGCGGCGCGAAGCCCCTGTTCTTCCTCGACTACATAGCCTGCGGCAAGAACTATCCCGAGAGGATAGCGGACATTGTCAGCGGCGTCTGCGAGGGCTGCGTCCAGTCGGGCGCGGTCCTCATCGGCGGCGAGACCGCGGAGATGCCCGGATTTTATCCGATAGACGAATACGACCTCGCGGGCTACTGCACGGGCGTTGTCGACAAGGGCAGAATTATCGACAATAAAACAATGACCCCCGGCGACGTTATAATCGCGCTCCCCTCGAGCGGCGTTCATTCAAACGGCTTCTCGCTCGTGAGAAAAGTTTTCGATGTTGAAAACCGCAATCTCACCCTCCCCGTTGACGAGCTCGGCGGCAAGAGCATAGGCGAAACTCTGCTCACGCCGACAAAGATATATGTAAAACCCGTTCTCGCACTGCTCGAAAAGATAAAAGTCAAGGGCATATCCCACATCACGGGCGGCGGCTTCTACGAAAACATCCCGAGAAGCATCCCCGACTCGCTCGGTGCAAAGATAGACCGCTCGGCGATAAAAGTTCTGCCTATATTTGATCTCATCGCAAAAGCCGGAAACATCTGCGAACGCGATATGTTCAACACATTTAACATGGGTGTGGGCATGAGCATAGTCGTTTCAAAGGACGACGCCGACGGGGCGCTCAACATTCTTAAAGCCTCGGGCGAAGAGCCCTATATCATAGGCGAGATAGTCCCGTCTGCGGAGAAAATCGAGATATGCTGAAAAACTTTCTGAGTTCTGTCTGCGCAGGCGTATTAATTTCTATCGGCGGCTGTGTGTTTCTCGCGTGTGAGAACAGATATGTCGGCGCGGTGCTGTTTTCGGTGGCTCTGCTCTGCATCTGCCTCAAGGGCTACGCGCTCTACACCGGCAGGGTGGGTTATATAATTGAGAGCCACAAAAAGAGTGATTTTGCCGTTCTTGCGGTCATACTCATCGGCAATCTTATAACGACATTTCTTCTCAGCATGCTCGTGCGGGTTTCTATGCCGCAGCTCGGCGAGACGGCGGCTGCAATCTGCTCCGCCAAGCTCACCCAAGCATTCTGGCAGACTCTTGTCCGCGCGTTTTTCTGCGGAATACTGATGTATCTCGCTGTGAGCACATACAAAGAGAAGCACACTGTTTTGGGTATTCTCTTCTGCGTGCCGGTGTTTATTCTAAGCGGCTTTGAACATTCGATAGCCGATATGTTCTATTTCGGCGCGTCGGGCATCTTCTCTTTGAGTGCCGCGCTGTTCATGCTCGCTGTGGTTCTCGGCAACTCGCTCGGCGGAATGCTCCTGCCGGCACTGACTCTTATCGGAGGGCAAAAAAATGAAAGCAAACAAAGCTGAAATCGCCGTTTTTGTCTCCGGCGGCGGAACGAATCTCCAGGCTCTTATCGACGCGCAGAAAAGCGGGATAATCGAGCACGGCGAGATAAAGCTGGTCGTTTCGAGCAACCCGAACGCCTACGCGCTCGAACGCGCGGCGAAAGCGGGAATAAAGAGCGTCACGGTCAGCAAAAAAGATTTCGGCAGTCAGGCGGCTGTTGAAGAAAAAATAACAAAAATACTAAAAGAAAACAATATAGACCTAATAGTCCTCGCGGGCTACATGAGCATACTGAGCGCGGACTTCACGCGCAGATACGAGCGCAGGATAATAAATGTCCACCCATCGCTCATCCCGTCGTTCTGCGGCGAGGGCTTCTACGGGCTGCGAGTCCACGAAGCGGCGCTGAAAAAAGGAGTCAAAGTGACGGGCGCAACGGTTCATTTCGTCAACGAGATACCCGACGGCGGCGAAATAATCATGCAGAAGGCAGTCAAAGTCAGAGACGGCGACACGCCCGAAACGCTTCAAAAAAGAGTCATGCGGCTCGCCGAATGGAAGATTCTCCCGGCGGCAGCCGAAAAAATATCGGACGAGATAGTCCGAAAAAAAGCGGAGGAAAAATAATGGATATCTATAAAATAAACGACATCGCAAAGCTCATCGAGGGCAACTCCTATGTCGGAAGAGGCATCGTCATCGGCAAGAGCGCAGACGGCGCAAAGGCATGCACTGCGTATTTCATCATGGGTCGTTCGGCAAACAGCCGCAACCGCATATTCACCGAGCGCGACGGAGTGCTCTATACCGAGCCATTCGACGCTTCAAAGGTAGAAGATCCGAGTCTCATTATTTACGCCGCAGTCAGAAATTACGAAAACAAGACAATCGTCACAAACGGCGATCAGACAGATACAATAAACGCCGCGCTGAAATCAGGCGGTTCGTTCAAAAATGCGCTTGAGACCCGCGAGTTTGAGCCGGACGCGCCAAACTTCACCCCCAGGATCAGCGGCATGCTGACCTTCGAAAACAAAGATTTCACATATGAGATGAGCATTCTCAAAAGCGCGGACGCCGCAGGCAGCGCGTGCAGCAGATATACATTCTCTTATTCCCCGCTCGCAGGTCTCGGTCATTTCATCCACACCTATGTCTGCGACGGAAATCCCATTCCCACATTTCAGGGCGAGCCGGAGAGAGTGGCTATCCCGAACGATATTGATGAGTTCACGCAGTCGCTTTGGAACGCCCTTGATGCGGACAACAAAATCTCGCTCTATGTCAGATACACCGATCTCGTGACCGGCGCGGAAGACAGCAGACTCATAAACAAGAACGCTTGAAAAGGAGACCAAAAATGAAAGAATTCGAGCTCAAATACGGCTGCAACCCCAACCAGAAGCCCTCGCGCATCTATATGGCGGACGGCGGCGAACTGCCCATAGAAATCCTCTGCGGCAGACCCGGATACATAAACTTTCTCGACGCTTTCAACTCCTGGCAGCTCGTCAAGGAGCTCAAAGAGGCGCTCGGTCTCCCGGCGGTGACTTCTTTTAAGCATGTCAGCCCCACCTCGGCGGCGGTAGGCATCCCGCTCTCCGACAAGCTCAAAAAAGCCTGCTTTGTCGACGACATAGAGGGTCTTGACAACTCCCCGCTCGCCTGCGCCTATGCGCGCGCACGCGGCACGGACAGAATGTGTTCGTTCGGCGACTGGGTCGCCCTCTCCGATGTCTGCGACGTTACTACCGCGAAGATGATAAAGCGCGAAGTCTCCGATGGCATCATCGCCCCCGGATATGAGCCAGAGGCGCTCGAAATTCTCAAATCCAAGCGCAAGGGCAACTACAATATAGTGAAAATCGACCCCGATTATGTTCCCGAAGAGACAGAGCGCAAGCAGGTCTACGGCATAACCTTTGAACAGGGCAGAAACAATTTCAAGATAAACAGAGAGCTGCTCTCGAATATCGTCACCGAAAACAAAAATCTCCCCGACAGCGCGGCGCGCGACCTTATAATCTCGCTCATCACGCTCAAATATACTCAGTCGAACTCCGTATGCTACGCGGTTGACGGACAGGCTATCGGCGTCGGCGCGGGTCAGCAGTCGAGAATACACTGCACCCGCCTCGCAGGCACAAAGGCCGACACCTGGTTCCTGCGTCAGCACGAAAAAGTCCTGAACCTTCCGTTCAAGGATTCGATAGGACGCCCCGACAGGGACAATGTCATTGACGGCTACATCAACAAAAACGAAGAAGATGTCTGCGCCGAGGGCAACTGGCAGAAATATTTCACCTCCCGCCCCGAGCCGCTGACCGACGAGGAGATAAAAGAATATCTCGCTTCAATTGACGGCGTATCGCTCGGCTCGGACGCGTTCTTCCCGTTCAGCGACAATATAGAGAGAGCAAAGCGCAGCGGAGTAAAATATATCGCAGAGCCCGGCGGCTCAATCCGCGACGACCTTGTGATAGAGTGCTGCGACAAATACGGCATGGTCATGGCATTCACCGGCATGCGCCTGTTCCACCATTGACGGAGGACTCAAAATGAACATTCTTGTAGTAGGTTCCGGCGGAAGAGAGCACGCCGTTATAAAAAAGCTCAGAGAGAACAGCGAAGTCAAAAAAATATTCGCCCTGCCCGGAAACGGCGGCATCGCCGCGGACGCCGAGTGCGTCAGCATAGGCGCTACAGATATCGACGGTATTGCGGAATTTGCAAAGAACAATCGGATAGACTACGCAGTTGTCACGCCGGACGATCCGCTCGTGCTCGGCTGCGTTGACAGGCTCGAGAGCCTCGGCATTTTCTGCTTCGGTCCGCGCAAAAACGCCGCGATAATCGAGGGCAGCAAGGTTTTTTCAAAGAACCTGATGAAAAAATACGGCATACCCACCGCACAGTACGAAGTCTTTGACAGCGCAGAGGACGCGCTCGCCTATCTCGATTCCGCCCCCGTTCCGACTGTTATAAAGGCGGACGGTCTCGCGCTCGGCAAAGGCGTTATAATCGCCGCGACGCGCGATGAGGCAAAAGAAGCGGTCGTTGAAATCATGCGCGATAAAAAGTTCGGCAAGAGCGGCGACAGCATCGTTATCGAAGAATTTCTGACGGGTCCCGAGGTCTCGGTGCTCTCGTTCACGGACGGTAAGACCGTAGTCCCGATGATATCGTCGATGGATCACAAGCGCGCGCTCGACAACGACGAAGGTCTCAACACCGGCGGCATGGGCACCGTTGCGCCGAACCCGTATTACACGAAAGAGGTTGCCGACAGATGCATGAAAGAGATATTCCTGCCGACGGTAAACGCGATGAACGCGGAGGGAAGAACTTTCAAAGGCTGCCTTTATTTCGGACTCATGCTGACGGAAAACGGTCCTAAAGTCATTGAATACAACTGCCGCTTCGGCGACCCGGAGACTCAGGTCGTGCTCCCGCTGCTAAAGAGCGATCTGCTCACCGTTATGCAGGCAACGACAAACGGCACGCTCGCCGAAACGCCCGTTGAGTTTTCGGATAAAAGTGCCTGCTGCGTCATCATGGCGTCAAAGGGCTATCCCATCGCATACGAAAAGGGTTATGAAATTGATATCCCGGACGAGATTCGGGACAGCGTATATGTCGCGGGTGCCGCCGAGAAAAACGGCAAGCTCGTGACAAACGGAGGCAGAGTCCTCGGCGTGACGGCAGTCGAAGATACGCTTCGGGAGGCAATAGCCTCGGCATACGAAAAGGCAGAAAAAATTCACTTTGAAAACGCCTTCTACAGGCACGACATCGGCGCGAAAGCGCTCGCCGCAAGGGAGGAAAAATAAATGGTATACAGAGTATTCGTCGAAAAGAAAAAGGAGCTCGCTCAGGAGGCAAAGTCCCTGCTCAGCGAAGCGAACGACCTGCTCGGGATAAAAAATCTTAAAGATGTGCGCGTTATCAACCGCTACGATGCGGAGAATATCACGCCCGAGCTTTTTGACTACGCAAAGCGCACCGTATTCTCCGAGCCGCAGCTCGACATCGTCTCGGACGATATTGTGATAAACGGCAGATGCTTCGCGGTCGAATTCCTGCCCGGTCAGTTCGATCAGCGCGCCGACTCGGCGGCTCAGTGCATCCAGATAATCTCGCAGGGCGAGCGTCCGCTTATCCGCACGGCGAAAATATATATTCTCATCGGCGATATAACCGACGCCGACGCTCAGAAGATAAAGAAATATGTCATCAACCCCGTTGAGGCGCGTGAGGCAAGCCTCGAAAAGCCCGAGACGCTCGCCGTGAAATATGATATCCCGACCGAGGTCAGAACTCTCGACGGATTTATCAATCTCGACAGAGCGGGGCTTGAGGACTTCGTCAAAAAATACGGTCTCGCCATGGACGCGGACGACATTGCGTTCTGCCAGGATTATTTCAAATCCGAGCACCGCGACCCGACGATAACAGAGATTCGCATGATCGACACCTACTGGTCGGATCACTGCCGCCACACGACATTTTTGACCGTCATTGACAGCGTGAAATTCGAGGACGAGCTGCTCCAGGGCGCCTACGACGAATATCTCGCGGTCAGAAAAGAGCTCGGGCGCACGAAGCCGATATGCCTGATGGATCTCGCGACGATAGCGGTCAAATATCTCAAGAAGCACGGCAAGCTCGACCGTCTCGACGAATCCGAGGAGATAAACGCCTGCACGGTGAAAATAGATGTCGAGGTCGACGGTGTCACCGAGCCGTGGCTCCTGCTCTTCAAAAACGAGACGCACAACCACCCGACTGAAATCGAGCCTTTCGGCGGCGCGGCGACCTGCATAGGCGGCGCTATCCGCGACCCGCTCTCGGGGCGTTCGTATGTCTACGGCGCGATGCGCGTCACCGGTGCGGCAGACCCGCTCAAACCCATTGACGAGACGATAAAGGGCAAGCTCCCGCAGAGAAAGATAGTCACGACTGCGGCGGCGGGCTATTCATCATACGGCAACCAGATAGGTCTCGCGACGGGTATAGTTGACGAGATATATCACCCCGGCTATGCGGCGAAGAGGATGGAGATAGGCGCGGTCATTGCGGCGACTCCCGCAGAGAATGTGCGCCGCGAAGTGCCCGCTCCCGGAGATATTGTTATCCTGCTCGGCGGCTCGACCGGACGCGACGGCTGCGGCGGAGCGACGGGCTCTTCAAAGTCCCACACGGTTGAATCGCTCGAGAGCTGCGGCGCGGAAGTCCAGAAGGGCAACGCACCCGAGGAGAGAAAGCTCCAGAGACTTTTCAGAAACAAAGAAGCCTGCCTGATGATAAAGCGCTGCAACGACTTCGGCGCGGGCGGCGTATCGGTTGCTATAGGCGAGCTTGCGGACGGACTTGAGATAGACCTCAACGCAGTGCCGAAAAAATACGAGGGTCTCGACGGCACGGAGCTTGCGATAAGCGAGAGCCAGGAGCGCATGGCGGTTGTTGTTGAACCGCACAATGTTGACGCTTTCCTCGCGCTCGCGAATAAAGAAAATCTTCAGGCAGTACCCGTGGCAAAGGTTCAGGCAGAGCCGAGGCTCGTCATGAACTGGAACGGCAAGAAAATTGTTGATATCAGCCGCGAATTTTTGAATTCCAACGGCGCCGACAAGCATATAGACATCACCCCCGAAGCTCCCGCACTCAATGAGAAGGGAATTTCCGGCTCGTTTACGGAGAACTACTCGGCGCTCGCATCCGACCTCAACACATGCTCGAAGCGCGGACTTTCCGAGCGTTTCGATTCGACGATAGGCGCGGGCACGGTGCTCATGCCGTTCGGCGGCAAAAATCAGCTGACTCCCATTCAGGCGATGGTGCAGAAGATATCCGTCGAGAAGAAGCACACCGACGACTGCTCGCTCATGGCGTTCGGCTACAATCCGTTTATAACCGAGCAGAGCCCGTATCACGGCGCGTACCTCGCGGTTATAGAATCGGTCTGCAAGCTCATCGCCTCGGGCGCAGAGTTCAAGGATGTTTATCTCACATTCCAGGAATATTTTGAGCGCCCCGGCAAGGACGGCAAGCGCTGGGGGCAGCCTTTGGCGGCGCTTCTCGGCGCGTTCAAGGCGCAGATGGAACTCGGTATCGGCTCCATAGGCGGCAAGGACTCGATGAGCGGCTCGTTTGAAAATCTCGATGTCCCGCCGACCCTCGTCTCGTTCGCCGTAACAACGGAAAAGACCTCTTCAATAGTCTCGCCCGAGTTCAAAGCAGCGGGTCACAAGGTTATTTTCATCGCGCCCGAGAAAGACGAAAACGGTCTGCCGAAGACCGACTCGCTTATAGATGTGTTCTCCCGCGTTACCGGGCTTCTTCGCTCGGGCAAGGCGGTCGCCTGCTACACCCCCGGCATGGGCGGCATAGCGGAGGCGGTCATGAAGATGGCGTTCGGCAACGGCATCGGCTTTGAATACAGCAAAGATATTACGCTCGAAAAGATATTCGGGTCCAGCTACGCGGGCTTCATTCTCGAGCTTGCGGACGGCGCAGAAGAAACAGGCACGCTTCTCGGTCACACAAATGACAGCGGCTGCATCAGCCTTAGCGGCGAGAGCATCGCTCTTTCGAAGCTTCTCGGAATATATGAGAACAAGCTCGAAAGCGTCTACAGCTGCAATATCAAAAATGCCGGCAAGGGTGCTGAGAACTTCTCATATGAAATGACAGAGCGCAAAGCCCCCGCTATAAGAGTCGCAAAGCCTCGCGTGCTCATCCCGGCATTCCCCGGCACGAACTGCGAATACGACAGCGCAAAGGCAGTCCGCGACGCGGGCGCAGAGCCGGAGATAATTGTCATAAACAACCTCAGCGCGGACGGCATCAGCCGCAGCGTCGAAAAATTTGCAGACGAGCTTCGATCCTCGCAGATGATATTCATCCCCGGCGGCTTTTCCGGCGGCGACGAGCCGGACGGCAGCGGAAAGTTCATCACGGCATTCTTCAGAAACGCTGCGATAAAAGAGGGAGTCACCGACCTGCTCGAAAACAGGGACGGACTCATGTGCGGAATCTGCAACGGCTTCCAGGCGCTGATAAAGCTCGGACTCGTCCCCTACGGCAAGATAATCGACACGGACGAAAATTGCCCGACGCTCACCTTCAACACCATCGCGCGCCACCAGTCGCGAATAGTGCGCACCCGCATTTCTTCAAACAAATCGCCGTGGCTCGCGCTGACTCAGGTCGGCGACATATATTCCGTGCCGATATCCCACGGCGAGGGTCGGTTTCTCGCAAGCGACGAGCTCATAGCCAAGCTCGCCGCAAACGGGCAGATAGCCACGCAGTATGTTGACCTTGACGGCAACGCTTCAAACGATATACATTTCAACCCCAACGACTCCGTCTGCGCTATCGAGGGCATCACCTCGCCCGACGGCAGAGTCTTCGGAAAAATGGGACACAGCGAAAGAATCGGAAAAGGTCTTTACAAAAATGTCCCGGGAGATTATAATATTCGTATGTTTGAAGCAGCTGTTAAATATTTTAAGCGATGATAAGGAGACTGGAACATGGCCTATTTATCCGACATTGAAATTGCGCAGCGCTGCAAACCCGAGCACATCGGCGTTATCGCAAAACGCGCCCATGTTGACGAAAAGTACATCGAGCAATACGGAAACTACAAGGCGAAGATAGACCTGTCCCTGCTCTCGGAGACGAAGCGGGAAAACGGAAAGCTGATTCTCGTCACCGCCATAACCCCGACCCCCGCGGGCGAGGGCAAGACCACGACGACGATAGGCCTCGCGGACGGACTGCGCCGGATAGGCAAGGATGTCACGGTCGCCCTGCGCGAGCCGAGCCTCGGCCCGGTTTTCGGAGTCAAGGGCGGAGCTGCCGGCGGCGGATATGCGCAGGTGGTTCCCATGGAGGACATTAACCTTCACTTCACCGGCGACTTCCACGCGATAGGCGCGGCGAACAACCTGCTTGCCGCGATGCTCGACAATCACATTCAGCAGGGCAACGCCCTGGGCATAGATGTCCGCAAGATAACATGGAAACGCTGCGTTGACATGAACGACCGCCAGCTTCGATTTATTGTAGACGGCATGGGCGGCAAGGCTAACGGTATGCCCCGCGAGGACGGATTCGACATAACCGTCGCGAGCGAGATAATGGCTGTTCTCTGTCTTTCAAGCTCGATAACCGACCTCAAAGCGAGGCTCTCGCGCATGATCGTCGGCTACACTTATGACGACAAGCCCGTGACCTGCGGCGAACTCAAGGCGGCGGGCGCGATGACCGCGCTTTTGAAAGACGCCCTGAAGCCCAACCTTGTCCAGACTCTCGAGGGCACGCCCGCTTTTGTCCACGGCGGACCGTTTGCAAACATAGCGCACGGCTGCAACTCCGTCATGGCGACAAAGATGGCGCTCAAGATGGGCGATTACACCGTCACCGAAGCGGGATTCGGCGCGGATCTCGGCGCCGAAAAGTTCCTCGATATAAAGTGCCGCATGGCGGGGCTCTCGCCCGACGCGGTGGTCGTTGTCGCCACTGTCCGCGCGCTCAAGATGCACGGCGGGCTCGACAAAAAGGAGCTTGCGGTTGAAGATATCGGCGCGCTTGAAAGAGGTATACCGAACCTGCTGCGCCATGTTTCCAACATCAAAAATGTCTACAAACTCCCCTGCGTCGTCGCGGTCAACAGATTCCCGACCGACACCGACGCCGAGATAGATTTCATCATCGCAAAATGCCGCGAGCTCGGAGTCAACACCGTGCTCTCCACCGTGTGGGCTGAAGGCGGCAAGGGCGGCGAAGCGCTCGCGCGCGAAGTAGTCCGCCTGTGCGAAGAGGAAAAGGGCGATTTCACTTTCGCCTATGAAGATGAGCTTTCGATCGTGGAGAAGATCGAGACCGTTGTCAGAAAAGTCTACGGCGGCGACGGAATAACCGTCATGCCCAACGCCAAAAAGCAGATAGCGCAGCTTGAAGCTCTCGGTTTCGGCAAGTGCCCCGTATGCATAGCAAAGACCCAGTACAGCTTTTCGGATGACCCGACAAAGCTCGGCGCACCCGAGCACTTCACCGTGACGGTGAAAAATGTCAAGATATCCGCGGGCGCGGGATTCGTCGTCGTTCTGACCGGCGATATTCTGACCATGCCCGGGCTGCCGAAAGTTCCCGCCGCAGAAAAAATCGATGTTGACGAAAGCGGCAGAATAACAGGTCTGTTCTGAGATAACAATTCCGCTCGGAGAATATTTCTTCTGCCGAGCGGAGTTTCTATAAATATCGGAGGTAACAAAATGGCTTATTATTTCAACGAAGTATCGCACACCTTTAACGAGTATCTTCTCGTCCCCGGCTATTCGTCGAGCGAGTGCATACCCTCGAACGTGTCGCTCAAGACGCCTCTTGTAAAGTACAGGAAGGGCGAAGAGCCCGCGATCTCACTCAACATCCCGATGGTTTCCGCCATCATGCAGTCCGTCTCCGGCGAGAGACTCGCCGTTGCGCTCGCAAAAGAAGGCGGCATATCGTTCATCTTCGGCTCTCAGAGCATCGAGGACGAGGCGGCAATGGTCGCAAGAGCAAAGAATTTCAAGGCGGGCTTCGTCATCAGCGACTCGAACATCACTCCCGACGCGACTCTCAACGACGTTATCGCGCTCAAGGAGAGAAACGGCCATTCCACTATCGCCGTGACCGAGGACGGTTCGGCTAACGGCAAACTCGTTGGCATAGTTACGAGCAGAGACTACCGCGTCAGCCGCATGACCGGCGACGAGAAAGTTTCATCTTTCATGACCCCCCTCGAAAAGCTCGTCACCGCTCCGGACACCACCACGCTCAAGGAAGCAAATGATATAATCTGGGACAACAAGCTCAACTCCCTGCCCATAGTCGACTCCGAGGGCAAGCTCAGATATTTCGTTTTCCGCAAGGACTATGACGCCCATAAGGACAACCCGAACGAGCTTCTCGACGCCGACAAGCGCTATGTCGTCGGCGCAGGTATCAACACAAGAGACTACGCCGAGCGTATTCCCGCACTTGTCGAGGCGGGCGCGGACGTGCTCTGCATCGACTCCTCCGAGGGCTTCTCGGAGTGGCA
Source organism: Ruminococcaceae bacterium UBA6392 (assembly GCA_002438685.1). Taxonomy (GTDB): domain Bacteria; phylum Bacillota; class Clostridia; order Oscillospirales; family Acutalibacteraceae; genus CAG-177. Next base: position 19,209 of record DJQG01000031.1, read on the forward strand.
GTCCCGCACTCTCGCATGGGTCAGAGAGCACTACGGCGACAGCGTCAAGGTCGGCGCGGGCAACGTAGTTGACAGAGAGGGCTTCCTCTTCCTCGCCGAGGCGGGTGCGGACTTCATAAAGGTCGGCATCGGCGGTGGCTCGATATGCATCACCCGCGAGACAAAGGGTATCGGCAGAGGTCAGGCATCGGCTCTTATCGATGTCTGCAAGGCGAGAGACGAATATTTCGAGAGAACGGGCGTGTATATCCCCATCTGCTCCGACGGCGGCATCGTCTACGACCACCACATGACCCTCGCGCTTGCAATGGGCGCGGACTTCCTGATGCTCGGCCGCTACTTCGCACGCTTTGACGAGAGCCCGACGAACAAGATTTCGCTCAAGGGCACTTACTACAAAGAGTACTGGGGTGAGGGCTCCAACCGCGCAAGGAACTGGCAGCGCTACGACCTCGGCGGCGACAAGAAGCTGTCGTTCGAGGAGGGCGTTGATTCCTATGTCCCCTACGCCGGCAGCCTCAAGGACAATGTCACGCTCTCTCTGAGCAAGGTAAAGTCCACCATGTGCAACTGCGGCGCACTCACAATCCCCGAGCTGCAGCAGAAAGCAAAGCTGACCCTTGTCTCCGCAACGAGCATTGTTGAGGGCGGCGCACACGACGTCGTGCAGAAAGAGACCTACTCCGATCTGAAAAAATAAGCCGAAAAATTTACGGCAGGGAGCGGCAAAAACCGTTCCCTGCCTTTGCATTCTGCCAAAACAGCTTGCAGAATCACCAATAAATGAAATCTTCGCGGGCAAAAGGCTGTTGAATCCGCCGTTTTTGCCAAAATAACTTGCAAACTGTTGACACGCCGAAAATGCAATGCTATAATACAGATAATTTAAGACAGCACTTGATAGAGGATGCGAACAAGAAGAGTATCCAGCAGCAACGCCGGCAAGCGGCAGCTGGGGAAAGGCAAGTTCGCCGAAGTGCTATCGCGGTTGCCGCCGCGGTAATGCTGGGCCCTCGCCGAACAGGCGACGGACTGTCACATGACTTATGTGGAGCGCTATCATTGGTTTTTCTGCACATATAGCAGCATATACAAAGCCTGTGATACCTCTTCGGGTCGCAGGCTTAATTAATTTTTTCCAGGAGATGGTACTAATGAACAGAACGAAGAGAATTGTGGCCGCCATTCTGGCTATCGCCATGTGCGCAGTATTATTTGCAGGCTGCGGCACGAAAACCGAAAGTGCCAAGACCGGCGTTGAAGACGGCGTTCTGACCGTTGCCATGGAGTGCGCATACGCTCCCTACAACTGGACTCAGAGCGATGATTCCAACGGCGCTGTCCCGATAAAGGATTCCAGCGACTACGCCAACGGATACGATATCATAATGGCTAAGAAGATATGCGAAGTAAACGGCTGGAAGCTTGAAGTTGTCCGCCTTGACTGGGATTCACTTGTTCCCGCAGTCCAGACCGGCAAGGTTGACGCCGTTATCGCAGGTCAGTCGATGACCAAAGATCGTATGCAGCAGGTCGATTTCGCAGGTCCCTACCTCTATGCGAGCATCGTCTGCATGACAAAGCAGAACAGCAAGTATGCAAACGCTACCTCCCTTGCTGACCTCGCAGGTGCAAAGTGCACCTCTCAGCTCGGAACCATTTGGTATGACACTTGCCTTCCGCAGATAAACGGCGCTCTTATCCAGACCGCACAGGAGACCGCTCCCTCGATGCTCATGGCTCTTGAGACCGGCGCTGTCGACTTCATCTGCACCGATATGCCCACCGCTCAGGGTGCGCTCATCGCCTACAGTGATCTGAAGATCCTCGACCTTCCCGAGAACGCTTTCAAGGTTGACGAGGGCGACATCAACATCGGCATCTCTGTCAAGAAGGGCAACACCGAGCTCAAGGACAAGATAAACTCCGCCCTTGCAGGCATGACCGCAGACGACTTCAACAAGATCATGGACGAGGCTGTAAAGATTCAGCCCCTTTCAAAGTAATCAACAATAATCAGAACGGAGATAACAAGATATGAACAAGCTTGCCGAGCTGTGGAGCGACATAGTCCAGTGCTGGAGCGATAGCTCAATGCAGTATCTGACCGGTGCGCTCAAGACAATAGAGCTCGCTGTTATAGCGACAATCATAGGCTGTCTCATCGGCCTTGTCTGCGGAATAATCCAGACTATTCCGTGCGGCAAAAAAGACAATATCGTAAAGCGGGTCATCCTCGGCATAGTCAAGGCTATAGTGCGTATCTACGTCGAAGTTTTCAGAGGCACGCCGATGATAATCCAGGCGATATTCATCTTCTACGCCCTGCCTTACTTCTCGAACGGTGCGATAAACCTTGAACCGACTTTCGCGGCATATCTCGTTGTCTCCATCAACACCGGAGCATATATGGCGGAGACCGTCCGCGGCGGTATAATGTCGATAGACGTCGGTCAGACGGAGGGCGCAATGTCCATAGGCATGAACCACTTCAAGACCATGCTCTATGTCATTCTTCCGCAGACCATACGCAATATCATCCCGCAGATAGGCAACAACCTCATAATCAACATCAAGGATACTTCCGTCATGTTCGTTATCGGCTACACTGAGCTTTTCGCGGCTCACAAGGCTATAGTCGGCGCAAAGTATGTCTACTTCCCGTCGGCAGTTATAACGCTGACTATTTACCTGATAATGACGGTCATTTGCTCGGTTATCCTCAGACTGTGGGAGAAGAAGCTTGACGGTCCGGAGAACTTCGATCTCTCGACCACCGACACTCTCGCCCACACCAGCGGAACGTACTCATATGTCAAGAAGTCCAAGAAGGAGGGAAGATAATGTCAGAGCCTATTTTACAGATAAATCATCTTTCAAAGACCTTCGGCAGCCACGAAGTTCTGCGCGACATTGACTTTTCGGTCAATCCCGGCGATGTCACGAGCATCATCGGCGCGTCCGGCTCGGGCAAATCCACTTTGCTCCGCTGCATAAACCTCCTTGAGACTCCGACCTCCGGCGAGATACTCTATCACGGCACGAACATCGACAACATTAAAGGCGGCGCGAGCGCTTACCGTTCGCACGTCGGCATGGTGTTCCAGTCGTTCAATCTTTTCAACAACATGACAGCGCTCAAGAACTGCATGATCGGTCAGACGAAGGTTCTCAAGAAGTCCAGAGCCGAAGCCAAGGCTTCCGCGCTGCATTATCTTGAAAAGGTCGGCATGGCGCCCTACATCAACGCCAAGCCCTCCCAGCTCTCCGGCGGTCAGAAGCAGCGCGTCGCAATAGCCCGCGCGCTTGCGATGGAGCCCGAAGTTCTGCTGTTCGACGAGCCGACGAGCGCACTCGACCCGCAGATGGTCGGCGAAGTGCTCGAAGTCATGCGCAACCTCGCCAAAGAGGGTCTGACGATGATAGTCGTCACCCACGAGATGGCGTTTGCGCGCGACGTTTCAACGAATGTCGTGTTCATGGCGGACGGACTCATCTGCGAGCAAGGCAGTCCGAAGGACATCTTCGAGAATCCGCAGGATCCCAAGACGAAGGAGTTCCTTTCAAGATTCCTCGCGAAATAAAATTAAACAGGATATCTCCGACAAGGAGATATCCTGTTTTTAATTGTATTTGAGCAGCAGATATACATTATTATATTCGCCCCCGCTCCCATTCTCTTGTCAATTTTTACAAAGCTGTTTGCCAACGGACGAAGGTATGGTACAGATTGACAAAATTGAATTTATTTTGCTGAAACACTTGAATATTTATGCATATAGTAGTATATTATTAGTCGAATAGTTGAATAATTTTGCACCGTCGGCGAATACCGGATCGTTTTTATAAACGCCGTGTTCGCCGAAAGCGCATTAAGCGGGAGACACCATGAAAATATTTATCGACGGCAGCGCCGGCACGACCGGGCTGAGAATAAAAGACAGACTGATGAAGCGAAGCGACGTTGAGCTGATAACGCTCAGCGAGGAGCAGAGAAAAGATACCGAGAGCCGCAAGCAGGCGCTGAACAGCGCACAGGTCGCTTTTCTCTGCCTGCCGGACGCCGCCGCAGTTGAGGCGGTCGAACTGGTTGAAAATCCGGACACTGTTATTATAGACACATCAACGGCGCACCGCACGAGCGAAGGCTGGGCTTACGGCTTCCCGGAGCTGTCTGCGGAGTTTGAAGAGAAGATAAAAAGCTCCAAGCGCATCGCCGTCCCCGGCTGCCACGCCGGCGGGTTCATCGCGCTTGTTTATCCCCTTGTTGAAGCGGGCGTGCTCGGAAAAGACGCGCTGCTCAGCTGCTATTCTCTGACCGGCTACAGCGGCGGCGGCAAGAAGATGATCGCCGAATACGAGAGCGAGGATAAATCTCCCCTGCTCTTCGCCCCCAGACAGTACGGGCTGACTCAGCAGCACAAGCACTTAAAAGAGATGAAAGGCATAACGGGCATTGAAAACGCCCCGATATTTTGCCCCGTGGTCGATGATTTTTACAGCGGAATGCAAGTCACCGTGCCGCTGTTCGCGGAGCAGATAAGCTGTTCTTCAAGCGAAATCGCCGACATCTACAGAGCGAAATATCAGGGTCCCGTCGTGACATTCTGCGACAAATCGGACAACGACGGCTTTCTGTGCGCGGGCGCGCTCTCGGGCACGGACGGCATGAAAATATCGGTTTACGGCAACGATGAGCGAATACTGCTGACCGCCGTATACGACAATCTCGGCAAAGGCGCATCGGGCGCCGCGCTCGAAAACCTGAACCTTGTCATGGGCAAGGACAAGGCTTTCGGACTTGATATCTGAGGAGGTAAAAAAATGAAAACAATATCGGGCGGCGTCTGCGCAGCAAAGGGATTCAAAGCTTCCGGCGTTCACTGCGGCATCCGCAAGAACAGGACTAAGCGCGATCTCGCGCTCATATACAGCGAAAAAGTCGCCAACGCGGCGGCTGTCTACACAACAAACCTCGTCAAGGGCGCGCCGCTGATCGTCACAAAAAATCATATCGCGGACGGCAAGGCGCAGGCGGTCATATGCAACAGCGGAAACGCGAACACCTGCAACACAAACGGCGTTGAGATAGCCGAGCGCACGAGCGACCTGCTCGCGTCCGTGCTCGGAATAAAGCCCGCCGATGTCGTTGTAGCTTCTACCGGTGTTATCGGTCAGCCGCTTAACATCACTCCGATAGCCTCCGGCATACCCGCTCTGAAAGCAGGGCTCGGCGACCACTCCGACCATGCGGCGGAGGCGATAATGACGACCGACACGATTCCGAAAGAGATTGCCGTCAGTTTCGAGATAGGCGGAGTTGAATGCAAGATGGGCGGCATCGCAAAGGGCTCGGGCATGATTCACCCCAACATGGCGACGATGCTCGTTTTTATAACCACCGACTGCGCGATAAGCAGCGAGATGCTCCAGAAAGCTCTGTCTTCGGACATTGCGGAGACTTTCAATATGATAAGCATCGACGGCGACACCTCGACGAACGACATGGTGACAGTGCTCGCAAACGGGCTCGCCGGAAATAAAGAGATTGACAAAGACGGCGATGACTTCAATGAATTTATGAAAGCCCTCAACACTATAACCGTGTGGCTCTGCCGCAGGATTGCCGCCGACGGCGAGGGCGCGACGAAGCTGCTCGAATGCAAGGTCAGCGGCGCAAAAGATAAAGAGACCGCCAAGACTGTTGCCAAGAGCGTTGTCTGCTCGTCGCTGACGAAAGCCGCCATGTTCGGCTCGGACGCCAACTGGGGCAGGGTTCTCTGCGCCATCGGCTACAGCGGCGCGGATGTTGACGTCAGCAAAATCGACGTTTGGTTTAAATCTGATAAAGGTTCGATCCTCGTCTGCGAGAACGGCGCGGGAGTTGATTTTTCGGAGGAAAAGGCAAAAGAGATACTCTCCGAAAATGAGATAGATATTCTTATTGATTTAAAGAGCGGCGACGCGTCTTCGACGGCGTGGGGCTGCGACCTGACATACGACTATGTCAAGATAAACGGAGACTACCGCACCTAATTGCGAAAGACGGAGGGAAAGATATGAACATTTCAAACGCGGAGCGCGCAAGGGTTCTTGTCCACGCGCTGCCGTATATACAGGATTACGCAGGCAAGATAGTCGTCGTCAAATACGGCGGCAA
>DJQG01000018.1 GCA_002438685.1 Ruminococcaceae bacterium UBA6392
TATTTCGGCAGAGACGAACTGCCGGAGAATCTCGCGGGCGAAAAGACCTCGCGCGAGCAGATACTGATGTGCTTCGACGCAAACGGGAGCGAACATTGGAAAACAAAGTTCGATTAAGTGATAAGCCCATATGTAAAGTTATTTAGCTTTACATATGGGTTTTTGTTATATCAGCAGGTTTTTATATAAAATGTCTCCGAATCGCAGTAATATCAAGTGTTCTGCGATATTGACCGAAACACACACTCGGCAGTTAAATTATTATGTAAAGTTATGCAACTTTACATACTAAGCTGCAAACCCGACCCGAAAAATTATATCTTCGGGTCGGGTTTCATTATAAAATTCAGGCTATTTCTATCTCAAACGAAACCGTCAGCGACTTCTCTTCGCCGTCGCTGCCGTCCCATTTGAAAGTTGAAGTTCCCGCGCATTTTCCCGCGCCGTAAGGCACGGCGTCGGCGGTGCTGCTCATACCGGAATTCATCTCGGCGGCGACGAGATACATATCCTGGACATAGCTCTCCCCGCTCTTGATAATAAATCGGCGCGTGGCATCCTCGGTTATTTCTACCGGATAATCTTTGTCGTAGAACGCTTTTCCGTCCTGTGTCAGAATTTTCGTGCGTATCTCATAGTGCTGCTGATTATATATCGGGAGCGTTGAAATTATATCTTTTCCGCTGTTGTTCGCGACGGTTGCCGTGATATGCACTTCGCCGCCCGGTTTGACCTTCGGATTTTCGATATAAACTTTCAGCGTCACTCCGTCGAGAGTTTTTTCAATTGTCTGCGGAGCTGAACTTATTTCGGCGGCGCTTTCTGCCGAAGTGTTCTCCGGAACGGTCGTTCCCGCTGTCTCCGCGTCTCCGTTTCGGCACGCCGCAAAGCTCGTTATGAGCAGAACCGATATTAATATAGAAAGTATTGCTTTTTTCATAGCTTTCGCCTCCGGGCTTGATATTTATTCCGCGCCCTGTTCCCTTTGAAGATTGCGTTCATTTAACCATCGGCATCCCTCCATATATTTCTTTTTGTTTAATATTATCAGATATTATTGTCATTGTCAAATTTCCGCCCACAATCTACTTTTCTTTTAAACAGTGCTCTTTTCCAAAATATTTTCATCAAATTACCCGGACTGTCGAATTTAGATGCAGAAAGTGCTTTCTTTGCCCCGAAGCTGTACAAAGGTACTGCGAGTGGGCAAAAAAGCACTTAAAAGAGCAAAAATATAATAAATTAGAGGTCATAATCCACATTCGCTGTGAATTATGACCTCTGTCATTTTTGCTCTTTGGTCTGCGCTAAATGCGGCAGTCCATTTAGTTGATCTTCGTCTCGGTTATCTTCACTCCGGGCTCGATAACATCGATGCACTTGACCGGGCACGCCTCGTGGCACTTGCCGCAGCCGACGCACTTCTCGTAATCGACCTTCGCGCAGAAGTTCTCGATCGTGACCGCGCCGTATTCGCAGGTCTTGACGCACTTCATGCAGCCGATGCAGCCCGCCTTGCACTCTTTTCTGGTCTGGGCTCCCTTGTCATGGTTCTTGCACATGACGGCAGCCTTTGCCTCGTGCAGGGGCATCAGATCGATAATGCCCTTGGGGCAGGTGTTGACGCACATCTTGCAGGCGTGGCACGCGAGCGGATTTATTCTCGCAACGCCCTCGCAGATATGAATCGCGTCATAGGGACATACCTCAACGCAGTCGCCGAAGCCGATGCAGCCGTAGACGCACTCTTTCGGTCCGCCGAAAAGCTGAGTTGCCATTTTACAGCTCTTGACTCCAACATAGTTGAGCTTCGTGTCCGTATTATGCATGTTGCCCTGGCAGAGGACAACGGCAGTCATGGGGACGACGTCCCCCGCCGCAAGTCCGGTTATTTTTGCAATAGCTTTGCTGACCTCAGCGCCGCCGGGCATGCAGCGTCCGGTGTCGGTGGTCTTGCCCTGAGAGAGAGCTGCCGCATAGCCGGAGCAGCCGGAGAAGCCGCACGCGCCGCAGTTTGCGCCGGGCAGCGCCGCCTGAATCTCCTCGGCCTTTTCGTCGACCGGGACAGCCATGACCTTTGACGCAACGGCGAGACCGAGACCGGCTATAAGTCCGATGACGGAGACGATGACAACCGCAATTATAATAAGATGCATATTATCCCGTCCTTTCTCAACCGAATATGCCGTCGACAACGCCCGAGAATCCGAGGAAGGAAACCGAGGTGAGCGATGCGGCAATGAGCGTTATGGGTAGACCCTGAAGGAATTTCGGAACGTCACAGCTCTCGAGGCGCTCTCTGACGCCCGCGAACATGACCATGGCGAGCATGAATCCGAGACCGCCGCCGAGCGAACGCATCATCGACTGACCGAAATTGTAGTTGTTCTCAACGTTTATAAGCACGACGCCGAGCACCGCGCAGTTCGTTGTTATCAGCGGAAGATAGATGCCAAGCGCGTTATATAGCGCGGGCATATACTTCTTGAGAATTATCTCGACGAGCTGAACAAGAGCCGCTATGACGAGAATAAATACTATCGTCTGGAGATATTCAAGGTCATTGGGCACGAGCAGCTTCGCGTTGATGGGATATGTAACGGCAGTCGAGAGCAGCATGACAAATATAACAGCGGCACTCATTCCGACTGCGGTATTGAGCTTCTTCGACACGCCGAGGAACGGGCAGATGCCGAGGAACTTTGCGAGAATGAAGTTCTCCGTAAGGATACCGGTAAGCAGTATTGAAAGCATTATTTTCATTTGCCTGCCGCCTCCTTTCCGTCCTTTTTGTTTTCAACTTCGCCGCGAATGGAGCAGGAAGCAGCCATCGGGCACGCCTCGCAGCCCTTGAGCTCCGCCTTTGAAAGACCCTTCTTGTCGGCAAGCTTATTGGCGCACGCCATGAGTATGCCGAAGACGAAGAAGCCTCCGGGAGGCAGGATGAATATCAGCATGGGGCTGACGGAAGCCGGAATTATCTGAAGACCGGCGATAGCACCCGTGCCGAGCAACTCTCTGACTGCACCCATGAGGAGCAGCGCTGCGGTGAAACCGACGCCCATGCCGAGACCGTCAACGGCGGAAGCCGCAACGGAGTTCTTGCAGGCGAACGCCTCGGCTCTGCCGAGGATGATGCAGTTGACGACTATCAGCGGCAGGTAAACGCCGAGCTGAGCATCGATCTGCGGAACGAACGCCTTGACGAGCATCTGGATTATTGTAACGAACGAAGCGATTATAACTATATAAGCGGGGATTCTGACCTTCTGGGGAATCACCTTTTTGAGCGCCGAAATGGCGATGTTAGAGCACACAAGGACTATCGAAGCTGCGACGCCCATGCCAAGCGCACTCTCGACCGAGGTCGAAACCGCGAGCGTCGGGCAGGTGCCGAGCACCAGACGGAGAACGGGGTTCTCAACGAGAATGCCCTTGGTAAACTCCTGAAAAAGACTCTTTTTCTTTGCCATTTTTTACTCCGCCCCCTTTAAATTGGAATCATAGTAGCTCAGTGCCTCATTGACTGCCGCTGTGACGGCTTTTGAGGTTATCGTAGCGCCGGTGAGCGCCTGGATCTCATTGCCGGAGGCACTGTTTTTGTTGACTGCAATATCCTTAACCTTTCCCTTGAACTGGTCGAGGAAGCTGGCGTTCTGGGCTTTCATGCCGAGACCGGCGGTCTCGTTGAGTTCGAGCGGCGAAATGCCGGTGACTGCGCCGTTTTTGTCAACACCGGTCATTATCTTCACATCTCCGCCGTAGCCCTTGGAAACGGTGACAAAGACATATCCGACTTCGTTGCCGCTTGCATCCTTGCCGACGGCGTAGGTGCCGCTGCCGCCCTTCATCTCCTGCGTATCATCGAACTGAGTCGCGGCGGGCAGGACTTTCTGCCTTGTTTCGACCTCGGTCTGCGCCGAGAGCTCCGCTATCTTCGGAGCCGTGACTTTATTCGTGACGGCGAGAAGAGTCGTGGCAACGAGGCATATCAGAAAGAGTGCTACAGTCGGGATGGCAAATTCCTTGAAATTCTTCATGCCTTCTCAGCCCCTTTCTTCTTTTTTTCCTTGACCGTGCCGAAAGGCTTCGGGGTGGTCAGATGCTCTATATGGGGAACAAGTATGTTCATAAGGATTATTGAGAACGAGACGCCCTCGGGCAGCGAGCCGAAGAGTCTGATGAACGAGGTCAGCAGACCGCAGCCGATGCCGAAGATTATCCTACCCTTGAGATTGATGGGCGAGGTGGTGTAGTCGGTAGCCATAAAGAACGCGCCGAGCATGAGTCCGCCGCTGAGCAGCTGATAGGCAACAAAAGTGAAGTCGCCCTTGCCGGCTATGAGCATTATAACGGCTACAGTGCCTATAAACGACAGCGGAATGGCGGGAGAGATTATCTTTCTTATCATCAGATAAACTCCGCCGATTATCAGCGCCACTGCGCAGGTCTCGCCGAGGCTGCCGCCGCGGATACCGATGAGCATATCAACAAGGCTCGGCAGTCCGTCGGAGAGCTCGCCGCCCTTTGTCATCATGGTAAGGGGCGTTGCGGTGGTGACCGCTTCGGCGCCCTTGTCGAGCCACGAGAGGGGCTTTATCCATGTTGTCATGGCGGTCGGGAATGAGACCATGAGAATGATTCTTCCGGTTATTGCGGGGTTGACGAAGTTCTGACCGATTCCGCCGAAGAGCTGTTTTACAACAACTATTGCGATGACGGAACCTATCGCCGCCTGCCACAGCGGAATGGACACGGGCAGGTTAAAGGCGAGCAGAAGTCCGGTGACGACCGCGCTCAGATCGCCGAGCGTGTTGCTGCGCTTCATGATTTTGCGCGACAGATACTCGGAGAGCATGCATGTGCCTATCGTTACGAGGCAGACGAGCAGGACGCGCGGACCGAAGAGCCAGACTGACGCCGCAAGGGCGGGGATCAGCGCGATAATAACATTGAGCATTATTCCGCTGACCGTCTGAGCCGAGCGCACATGGGGAGATGCGCTGACTGTGAGTTTCTTTTCAGGCATTTCAGGCATTTTTGCTCTTCTCCTCTCTCAGCATCTGTTTTGCAAGGCGCATATACTGGACAAGCGGCTTTGCCGCGGGACATGAATAAGCGCATGAGCCGCACTCCATGCAGACCATGGCGCCGGATTTTTCAAGCCTGTCTATATCCTTCGCCTTTATATAGCGTTCAACAAGCGTGGGCATAAGGCTCAGCGGACATGCCGCCGCGCATCTGCCGCAGCGGATGCAGTCGCGCTCTTTCTTGACCTTCGACGCATCGTCGGCAAAGGCGAGAATGGCGTTGTTCTGCTTGAGAACGGGGATATCCGTGTTGACAACGGCAAGTCCCATCATCGGACCGCCGGTTATTATCTTGCCGGGTTCGGCTTTGAAGCCGCCGCAGAAGTCGAGTATCTCGCCGACGTTCATGCCGATAGGCACGCGGACGTTCTTCGGGTCGGCTATCGCGGAGCCGTCAACGGTCAGCGAGCGGCTGACGAGCGGCTTGCCGCTCTTGAGATATCTTGCTATAAATGCGACGGAGGCGACGTTCATAACAACGCAGCCGACATCGGCGGGCAGTTTTCCGGGCGGAACCTTTCTGCCCGTGGCGGAGAGCACCATCATCTTCTCTGCGCCCTGGGGATACTTTGACTTGAGCGTCATGAGACGCACCGCGTTATCCTCCGCAACGTCTCTGTCCGCTATAGCCTTGAGCACTTTGAAAGCCTCGGGCTTGTTGTCCTCCGCGGCGATAACTACGCGCTTGAAGCCGAGTATCTCTTTCAAAGTATAGATGCTCGAGAGTATGTCCCACGAATTTTCAAGGCACTCGCGGTAGTCAACGGTTATGTACGGTTCGCACTCCGCGGCGTTGACTATAAGCGTATCGACATTCTTGTCGGGCGGGATACGCAGCTTAACGTGCGTGGGGAAGCCCGCTCCGCCGAGTCCGACAAGACCGGAATCCCTGACGGCGCGAAGGAAGCTCTCCTTGCCCGTCACCTTCGGCGGCTCAAGACCGTCGAAAAGGCGCATCTCGCCGTCGGACTCTATCTCCACCGCCTGAGTGATAACGCCGTTTGCAAGCGTCGCCTGCTTGACTGCGCTGACGGTACCGGATATCGATGCGTGGATCGGCGCGCTGAGGAATTTGTCGCTGTCGCCCACTATCTGTCCGACCGAAACTTTGTCGCCCGCTTTTACAGTGGGTGTGCACGGTACACCGATATGCTGCTGCATGGGCAGGAGCACTTTTTCGGGGACTGGAATTCTTACGACTTCACAGTCTGCGGTGTTCTTGTTGTAACTTACATGCACGCCGCCGCGTACCTGCTTGACAGCTTTGAGAACACCGTCGAGTTTAACCGAGCTCATTTCTTCAACTCCTTATGATTAATTATTACTTCTTTATTATAAACCGCGTCTGTTTTTCGAGCGCCGGCATGACTATGCGCAGCACCGTTCCAGTAACAGCTCCGGTTATAAGCGAAAATATCAGCAGTGCCGGCGCATAGCCGAGCACAGCCTTTGTCCCCGTGAGCGCCGCCGCGGCGGCGAGCTGACCTGCGTTGTGGCATACGGCGGCGATTATCGACGCGCCGAGCAGACCGAAGGGATCGGATTTTATTTTTGTTGCCGCCCACATCGCGAGGGTGCTGAGCACTCCTCCCGCGAGGCTCATAAAAAACGCCGTCGCGCCGCGTGTCATCAGCGCAAAGAGCGCTTTGAACGCGGTTATGCACATCGCCTGCGGCAATCCGAGAGTGAGAACAGTGAACATCGTCACTATATTTGAAAATCCCGGCTTCGCTCCCGGCGGCAGAAACGGCAGAGAGGGAATCAGATTTTCAAGAAAAGAGAGCGCGATCGCCTGGGCGCAAAGGATACCTAAAAGAGCGGTCTTTCTAGCTTTCATTGGCATATCCTCCCGGTCAGGGCGTCGTGACGCTTCTCCGAGCCCTCGAGCCTTATCACAACTCCTGCGGGCAGGCACGCGGCGGTGTCGCCCGGACGGGTGAGTTTGCCCGATTTTACGCACAGTTTATCGCGGCAGTCCGCGTCTTCAAACCAAACAGCGCCGTCCTTTATTTTTATCACGACCTTGGGGTCGGCGTCGGGTGTTATTGTCATATCAGTGCTCTTGTCGAGCGTTACGCGGCGATACACCTCGCCGCCCGCATAGATGACCGCCTCGGTTTTTCCGTTCGACGGCAAAAATCGCCATATCAGAAAAGCCGCGCCGATGCAGAGTATGACCGCTATCAATGCGATATCGGCTTTTTTTATAAACCTGCACTGCATCTGTCTCCCCCGTTATAAAAATTTGAATCCGGCCTTTTCGAGTCTGAAGCTGTCCGCGAGAGAACCCGTGACCCTGACGCTCCTGTCATTGAACACGAACACCGCCTGCGCACCGTATTTTTCAAGCAGCGGCAGCGATTTTTCGTAACCGAGGACGAAGCACGCAGTCGAAAGCGCGTCGGACATAAACCCGTCGCTGCAAACGACCGTCACGCTGACAAGTCCGCTCTCCGCGGGATAACCCGTTTTCGGGTCGAGTATATGATGATATCGCACGCCGTCGCGGTCAAAATACCGCTCATAACTGCCGGAGGTCGAAACACATGTCGCGGGCAGAGTCAAAACCGCAAAGCTCTCGGTCGAGCTCTCCGAAAAAGGATCTCTTATCCCGACGGTGAATTTTTCTCCCTCGCCGTAGAGAAGTATGCTCCCGCCGACGGAGACGACCGCGCGCTTTATTTTAGAACTTTCAAGCACTCCGCGCACCTCGTCGCAGGCAATGCCCTTGCCGACCGAGCCGAGGTCGAGCACCGTGCCCGACGGTATTTTTATGCCGTTTTCGTTTATCTCTATGGCGGAACCGGTGCCGTTGAGCGCCGAGTTTATTTCATCCTTACCGGGCACTCTCTCATTGCCAGTGCCGAAGCCCCAGAGATCGCTGAGCCTGCCGAGCAGAGGGTCGAATGCGCCGCCGCTCGACTTTCTCAGCTCTTCGCACTTCGAGAGCATATTCTCCATCTTCTTTTCGGGGTCGTTTATCTTTCCGTTCGCAGAGGACGAAAAGAGAGTTATCTTAACGCTCTGTCCCGCCGCGTCGTTTATCTCACTGACGGCGGATGTTTCGATATGGCGCGAGAGAAGCTTGTTCTCGAGCTCCGATATGCAGTCAAAAACCGCCTCGCCGACCTTTTTCGCGTCTTTTCCCTCGATGTCTGCGCTGACGGCGGTATTCATCATCGCAGACGAGGACGAGAACTCGCGACTCTGCTTTATGCCGTCGTATGCCACGAGACCGATTAATATAGCAGCCGCCGCGCACAAAAGCGCGATAATCAGCTTTTTCGAGCTTTTTTTCATCGGTCTCCCTCCGCAGTCAAGACTTCCATATACCTATAACATATATATTTTACATTGTTTTTCTGCAAACTTCAAGAACTTAAAATTGTCATTTCCGACGGCGAAAAAATATAGAAATATTTCTTTATCGATACAAAAATTGTTTTTTAAGCTCGATGTACAAAAAAATACAAAAATTTTATTAAAACTTAATAAAATTTCGTCCTTTTTATGGTGACAGAACTAAGAAAATATGGTATAATCTAACAAAATATTTCGATAATATTATCAGTTATGACGAAAATTTATTTTGTGTAACGCTAATATAAAGCAAAATTCGGAGATAATCTATGTTTGAACAGTCAATTAGCGTCGACAGAATGGAGCAGGCTGTAAGCCTGTTCGGCAGTTTCGACGAAAATATTAAAATGATAGAAAAAGAGTTTGATGTCGGCGTCGTCAGCCGCGGCTCGGAGATAAAAGTCACGGGCGAGGCGGAGAACGTCTCAAAGGGCGTGCGCGCGATAAACGGACTTCTGATGCTCATCAACCGCGGTGAGGCGCTCAGCGATCAGAATGTCCGCTATGTCATCTCGCTCGTCAACGAGGGCAACGAGGATCAGCTCCCGCAGATGACTGCGGACTGCATCTGCATCACTTCAAAGGGCAGACCGGTCAAGCCGAAAACGCTCGGTCAGAAGAAATATATCGAAGCCATCCGCAAAAATACGGTCACTCTCGGCGTCGGACCCGCCGGCACAGGCAAAACTTATCTTGCGGTCGCCATGGCGGTGACGGCTTTTCGCGCAAAGGAAGTCAACCGTATAATCCTCACCCGCCCCGCCGTTGAAGCGGGAGAGAAGCTCGGATTCCTGCCCGGCGATCTTCAGCAGAAGGTCGACCCCTATCTGCGCCCGCTCTACGACGCGCTGTTCGATATGCTCGGCGCGGAGAGCTTTCAGAAACAGCTCGAGCGCGGTAATATAGAAGTCGCGCCCCTTGCATATATGCGCGGACGCACGCTTGACGACAGCTTCATTATCCTCGACGAGGCGCAGAACACCTCGGTCGAGCAGATGAAGATGTTCCTGACCCGTCTCGGCTTCAACTCGAAGATGGTCGTCACGGGCGATATCACACAGATCGACCTGCCCGACGGAAGGCGAAGCGGTCTCGTCGACGCGGTGAAGATTCTCAAAGATGTCGACGATATTCAAATCGTCAGGTTCAACGAGCGCGATGTGGTCAGGCACAAGCTCGTTCAGGATATAATCAAAGCCTACGAAAAACACGAGGATGTGAAAAAAAGAAAATGAGAGGCAAAGTTAAGGTAATTATCACAAACGACCAGCATGAGGTCAAAATACCGACAGGAGTAAGAATGCTCGTGCGCCGCGCTTGCACCGCGGTTCTGACACTCGAGGAGTTCAACGATCCTGCCGAGATAAGCGTCCGCTTTGTGGACGACGAAGAGATACACAGACTCAACCGCGAATACCGCAACGTGGACAGGAGCACCGATGTGCTCTCGTTCCCATTGGGCGAAAACGGAGTGTATGACACAAATCTTGACACGGGCGCAAAGATGCTCGGCGACATAGTCATTTCTATCCCCCACGCAGTCAGCCAGGCCGAGCGTTTCGGTCACACGCTCCAGCGCGAGATAGCATTCCTTACAGTACATTCGATGCTCCACCTGCTCGGCTATGACCACGAGGGCGGCGGAATCGAGAGCGTACGCATGCGCGAAAAGGAGGAGACCGTCTTGACTCAGCTCGGTCTGCCCAGAAGCGGCAGCTACTATATGGGTGACGAATAAAATGAAAGGTCTGCTCAAGAGCTTTGTCTATGCGGGTTCAGGTATCATCACCTGCATCAGGCAGGAAAGAAATATGCGCGTGCACCTCGTGTGCATGATATATATGTATTCATATCTCCTGATCTATGACTTCTTCGAGGTCTCGCGCACCCAGTTTGCGATAATTTTTATCGCAAACGCGATAGTCGTCATGGGCGAGCTGTTCAACACCGCCATAGAGGCGGTCGTTGACATGGCGGAGGAGAAGTTCAGCGAGAGATACAACCGCCTTGCTAAAATATCGAAAGATACCGCGGCGGGAGCCGTGCTTGTCGGCGCGATATTTGCCGTGTGTACCGGCATTGCGATTCTCGCTCAGCCCAACGCGTTCAGGGCGATGTTCGCCTACTACGCAGAGAAGCCGTATATGATAGCTGTATTGATCGCCAGCCTTGTGCTGAGCTTCACTTTCATATTCACGGGCTTCAACTTCAAGAAAAAAGACAAATAATATATAAAAAATCAATGACCGCTGACTGTCATATCAGCGGTCATCTATATGAGGAGAAGTTATGACTCAGACAAGAACCGCTTTCATCGCAATAGTCGGCTGCCCGAATGTCGGCAAGTCGTCGATACTCAACCGCCTGCTCGGTCAGAAGGTCGCCGTCGTGTCGCCCAAGCCGCAGACCACGCGCACGAAAATAATGGGCGTGCTGACCGAGGACGAGGTTCAGCTCGTTTTCACCGACACCCCCGGCTTCCACCGTCCGCGCACGAAGCTCGGCGAAAAAATGATAAAGGCGGTCAGCGACAGTATCTCGGGCGTTGACGCGTGCCTTTTCGTTGTTGAGCCCTCGGGTGAGCTGCGCGACGCGGAAAAAGATCTTCTCAAGAAGTTCAAGGACGAGAAAATGCCCGTCATTCTCGCCATAAATAAAATAGATTCAGTCAAGCAGAAAGAGCTGCTTATCGAGCGCATGGCGCAGTTCTCCGCGCTCTATGATTTCGAGGCAATAGTCCCCTGCTCCGCGCTCAAGGGCGACGGGTTCGGCGATCTAAAAGACGAGCTGTTCAAGCAGGCTCAGCCCTCGCCGCATTTCTTCCCCGACGACACTCTGACCGACCAGCCCGAGCGCATGCTCGCCGCCGAGATAATCAGAGAAAAGCTTTTGAATCTCCTTGACGACGAAGTGCCGCACGGCGTTGCGGTATGCATAGAGAGAATGCATGAGCGCGAGGACTCGAATATAACCGATATTGACGCCACGATCTACTGCGAGCGCGAGAGCCACAAGGGCATAATAATCGGCAAAAAGGGCGAGATGCTCAAAAAAGTTTCGACAAAGGCGCGCGAGGATATGGAGCGCTTCTTCATGTGCAAAATCAATCTCCACTGCTGGGTAAAGGTCAAAGAGGGCTGGCGCAACAGAGAGGGACTCATCCACAATTTCGGGCTCGACAACGAATAAAATTTTTCCTATCATAAATGCGCCGTGCAGTGAAAAAAATATTTTTACACTGCACGGAGGAGCGCACATAGCGCGTTTATCATAGATGAAAAATACGGACAAAAACACGGTTCAGAATGCATGGAACGCCTTTGAAATGAGCGGCAGGGTCGAGGACTATCTCCGCTATGCAAAGACGAATATACGCGCGGGAGGTGAAGCAGCGAGTGCAGACGCAGACAGAGGGGCTGATAATCAAGTCCCGCGATATCAATGAAAATGACACAGTCGTCAAAATTCTGACAGGCGACCTCGGGCTCATCTCCGCCTTTGCCAACGGCACGAAGAAAGTGAAGAGCCGAACCGCGAGCGCCGCCGTTTCGCCGATGACCTACTCCCGCCTGACCCTCTATCGCGGGCGCGAGAGCTACATAGTTGACGATGCAAAAGCGATAGACGTGTTTTTTGGGCTGCGCGAGGACATTGAAAAATTATCGCTTGCAAATTATTTCTGCGAGCTTGCGGGCGAGTTTTCGCCCGAGAACACCGAGGCTCACGAATTCTTGAGCCTGACGCTGAATTTACTGCACCTGCTGTCTGAGGACAAGCGGAGCGCGGATTTCTTAAAACCCGTCGGCGAGCTTCGTATGCTCGCACTCGCGGGCTATATGCCCGACCTCGCCGGATGCCAATCCTGCGGGAACGAGCTGCCCGACGAGCCTGTTTTCAGCCTGCGCCATGCGGGATTTTTCTGCCGTAATTGCGCACCCGACGGCGAGGGAATACCCGTGACGCCCGGCGTGATAAACGCCATGCGTCATATCTGCACCTGCGATGACCGCGCGCTTTTCGCGTTCCGTATGCCGGACAGCTCGCTGAAAATCCTCGGCGATATCACCGAGCGCTACCTGCTTCTCCAACTCGGGCATAAGCTGAGAACACTGGATTTTTACAAGAGCATAAAGATGTGAGTTGAAACACAAAAAATTCAATAAAACATCAGCCGGGCGGATATCCGTCCGGCTGTTTTTATCATGTCGTGCTCTCGCTCTGCGCGGCATTTTTTGTTGGGAAATCGAAGCCATGCATGAAGCCGTCAAGCTCGGTCGAACAGATGTCGCCGCCTATCACCGCGCCCTCGTAGACGAGGATATTCGCCTGCACCGTCCCGCTGTCGCCCTCATAGCCGGGGTAATTTTTGATGTTGTATGTCCAGCGCTTTGCGCGCTTTCCCGCATACGGCGTCAGGTCGAGATGCTGCGCTTTCTGAATCTCATTGTATTTTTCATATCCCCTGTCGAACTCGGCGGGGATTATAACCTCTGCGACCTCGACCGGGTCCTCCTCGATATCCCAGCCGAACTGGGACAGAAACGCCGCGCGTTCCGAGGCGTTTGACGCCTTGAGGCTTATCGCGTTGTCGCTGACCGCGGGCTTGCCGCGGTTTATCAGCAGCACCACAGCCGCCACGGCGAGCACCGCCGCGAACGCAGTCAAGGCAATTTTCAGCTTTGAGGATTTTATCGAAAATACAAACACTTTTCTCCGCCCCTTCGCGCTTATAAAGATAGTTGATATATATGCTCATTTCTCCCGCTTTATCACGGTTGACAAATCTTGCTGAAATGGTAATATTATACTGTAACTTATTTCACATTTCGGAGGCACGAAAAAGCATGAAAAAATGCAGTCTCATCCCCTTTGCCGTCCTCGCCGCAGCTGCGGGCGCAGGCGCGGCGGTCGGCAGAAAATTAAAGACCGACAAGGCTTTCCGCCGTGACTTTGACGACGCTGTCGGAAAAGGTATTCTCGCCGCCGTCGGCAAAATTGCCGACAAGCTCCCCGAGCCGGACTTCGGTGATGTCTCGAACTATCATAGCCGCAATTTCTATCCCGGTCACGCCGAATTTGCATCATCGGGCAAGCGCGGTTCAAGATGGCGTCTCGGCTACGCCCGCCGCAGCCTCGTTCCCGACGACTACAATCAAAAGGACTACTACATAGCGGGCTATCTCTCCTATCCTCCTAATATAATGAGCGGGGTTATCGACGACCAGGCGGTGCGCGTTATCTGCCTCGACGATTCGAGTGGACGCGGGAGCGTGGTTTTTGCCGTCATTGACTGCGTCGGAATATCCGGCACGGACATACGCCGCATACGCGAGAGACTTGCGGACTTCGCAAAAGAAAATAATATTATTTCCATCAATATTTCCTCCATCCACTGCCACAGCGCGATTGACACGCAGGGTCCCTGGGGCGATCTGCCGAAGATGCTCAAGAACAATGTCGAGGCGACCAAAGACGGACGGTATGACGATATAATTTCCGGGCGCGACCCCGAGTTCATGGAGAATCTGTTTGAAAAGACCGCTGACGCGATAAAAGAGGCGTTTGATTCCATGCAGCGCGGAAAGCTCACCTATGTGCGCACCGACGCTATCAACTTCGCGCGTGACAAGCGCCCGCCATATATTTGGGACAAAGATATAGTCCGCCTGCGCTTCATCCCCGACAACGGCTCGGAAGAGACAATAGCTGCGTTCATGGCGGCTCACCCGACCGCGCTCGGCGCGAAGAACACCCTGCTCAGCTCAGACTACATCGCATCGATGGAGCAGGAGATAAACAAAGCGGGCAAGAATTTTATATTCTTCCAGGGCGCGGAGCTTGCGATAGCCCAGCAGCGTGACTGCATAACCGAGAATGACGGCTCGGGGGGCTGGCAGGAATACGGCAAGACGCTTGGACGCTTCCTGCTTTCTATCCCGGAAGAGGACGAGAGGCGCGTCGCGACTTTTATAAATATTAAAAACCGCGAAATATTCATCCCGGCAGACAATCCGATACTCATCGCCGCCGCAAAAACAGGACTCGTTGACAACACCGTTCTGCACGACCCGAACGAAAAATCCGGCTACTGCTTCGTCAGCGAAGTCGGCTATGCGGAGATCGGCAAGGAGCTGTCCCTCGCGCTCATCCCCGGCGAGCTTGCGCCCGAAATTCTGCTCGGCGGCGCATACGGCGCGGACGAGAGCTTCAACCGCACCGCGTGGGAATATCCGCCCATGCGCGACATGATCCCTGAGGGCAGAGAGCTGAGCGTTATAGGTCTGTGCAACGACGCTATAGGATATATCCTGCCCGACAACGACTACGGCAGCGTTATAGCAAAAGACCACTACGAAGAGGCTGTCTCGGCGGGAAAACGCGCGGGTTCTACAATAACAAAAGCTTTCGGAGAGCTTGTGAAGAGTCTCCGATAAAAAATAAAATACAACGGAGGTCCACTATGCGAAAAAACATCCGGCGAACCCTCAGTATTATTCTCGCGGCAGTTCTGCTGCTCGGCGCGAGCCTGCCTGTTTTCGCCCAGAGCGCAAAATGCGCCTGCGGCACGCCGCCCGTTATCTATGTTGCGGCTCTCGGCAGCGCGAAGCTGTATCTTGACAAGGGCACGGAAAACGAGCGTCTGCTCTTCAGACCCGACACCGCCGCCTATCTGCGCCTCGCCGCGCGTCTCGCACCGTCAATAGCCCGTTTAGCTATCGACAAGAATTACGACGCATTCGGCGACGCGCTCATTGACGGAGTTTCGGATATCTTCGGCGATTTGCAGATGGACGAGAACGGCGACTCGACAGACCGCGTGACTTCGGACGCCGAGCTGCCCGACGACCCCGACCACGGCGTTGACAGGAGCTACTATTTTGCCTACGATTTCCGCGAAGATCCGCTGACTGTCGCGGATAAGCTGCACGAATACATCACCTGCGTAAAGAAGCTCACCGGGCACGACACGGTGCTTCTGCGCGCCTCGTCCATGGGCGGCGTTATGACTATGGCGTATTTCTACAAATACGGCACCGAAGGCATCGACGCGTGCATCTTCCAGTGCTGTCCGATCCTCGGCACGCAGGTTGCGGGCGACCTCTTCACAAAGAAAATCACTATCGACCCGGACGCCCTCGTGCGCTACGCCTCACAGCTCCCGACCGATGAGCAGTGGCAATCGGACCTGCTCGGCGTTGTTCTCGATATGCTCAATTTTGCGGGCGTTTTCAAGGCTCTCGTCGGCGTTGCCGATAAACTGCTCGAAAATCTGACCGACAGGGTCTTTGACGAGTTCATGTACCCCGTGTTCGGCTCGATGCCCGGAATATGGAGCTTCGTGACCGATGACGAATACGAGCAAGCGAAGAAAATGACCTTCAACGAGAACACATCGAAGAAGCTCATTTCCCGCCTCGACGAATATCACTACAACGTCCAGTGCAAAGCCGGAGAGATACTGAACAAGGCGAAGAAAGACGGCGTAAAAATAATGATAGTCGCGGGCTACAACAAACAGCGCACTCCGCTTGTTGAGTCGTATATGTCAAACAGCGACGCGACCGTTGACACGAAATACGCCTCCGTCGGCGCGACCGTTGCCGATCTCAATTCAGCTCTCCCCGACGGCTATGTTCAGAAGAGCGAAGCGGGCGTTCACGACCACCTTTCAAAGGACGGCGTGATAGACGCATCGACCTGCCTCATGCCCGAAAATACGTGGTTCATAAAAGATATGCTCCACTGCAAGATTCACGAGGGGCACAAGGCGATGTACAACTGGTTCTTCTATTCCGAGTCGCAGCCCGATGTCTGGTCGAACGAAAAATATCCGCAGTTTTTGCAAAACGATGTGAACGCAAAAACGCTCACTCCCCTCGGCACTCAGGCGCGCCCGACTCAGTCCGAAAGCGGCTCCGAAAACGCCGGCAAGCCCCTGACTCCGCAGACCGGCTCGGCATCATTTGCGGCGGTTATCCCGCTCTTATTCGCCCTGCCCGCCGGAGTTGTTTCAAGGCGGCGCAAACGCTCATAACAGAAAAATGCAACAGCCGACGGTCATGTGTTCCGCTGTCGGCTGTTTGTTCTTTATTTAACGGTTAAATATTTGTAAATCCTACTTTTTCGGGCTTGAAATAGGCATAAATAATGTATAAAATAGGACTGTAAAACAAGTGCTGCTTTTTATACGGCACAACAAGAAAGGTCGTGCAAAGATGGCAAGATTTCTCTACTCCGCCTTTTCCGACGAAGCCGCCGACAGCATCGACGGTCAGATAGCCGCCTGCAAGGCAAACGGCGTGACGCACATGGAGCTGCGCGGCGTTGACGGCAAGAACATCTCCGAGTTCACCGTTGACGAGGCAAAGGCACTCAAGGAAAAGCTTGATACAAACGGCATGAAGGTCTCTTCCATAGGCTCTTACTACGGAAAGATCGAGATAACCGACGATTTTGAGCCCCATTTCGAGGGCTTCAAGAACACAGTTGAAGTGGCGAAGATACTCGAAGCGAAGTATATCCGCCTGTTCAGCTTCTATTTCACAAAGGGCGAGAGCTACGAAGAGTACCGCCCGGAGGTCATGCGCAGAGTCAGAGCCATGGCTGAATATTCAAAGGAGCGCGGAGTCCTCTGCTGTCACGAGAACGAGCGCGGTATTTACGGCGATATCCCCGAGAGATGCCTCGATCTCCACAAGGAGCTCGGCGATGTCATAGGCGGAATTTTCGACCCCGCAAACTACATTCTCAACGGCGTTGACATTCTCCCCGCATATGAGCTGCTCGAGCCCTACATCACCTATATGCATGTCAAAGACGCGATAGGCGCCGAGGAGACTGTTGTCCCCGCAGGTCAGGGCGACGCTCATTTTGACGAGCTAATCCGCCGCTTCAACAAAAAAGAGGGCGAGAGATTCCTCTCCGTCGAGCCGCACCTCAAGGTGTTTGACGCACTCAAGACCATCGAGCGCGACGACAGCCTTTCGATAAAGATGGATAAGTTCACTTATCCCGACAATAACGCTTCCTTTGCCGCCGCAGTGAACGGCATAAAGGAAGTTGTCGCAAGAGTCAAGACTCTGCGCTACGGCATAATCGGCGTGGGCAACATGGGTTCCGCTCACCTCGGCTATTATCTCGACGGACTCATCCCCGAGATGGTTCTCACAGCGATAGCCGATATTGATCCCGCAAAGCTCGAGCGCGCCGAGAAGAAATGCCATGACAGAAGCTGCGAGATAAAATGCTTTGACTCCGCCGAGACTCTCATTGACTCGGGCGAGGTCGACGCTGTTATAGTCGCAACGCCGCACTATTCTCACCCGCCGATAGTCGAATACGGTCTGACTCACGGCGTTCATGTGCTCAGCGAAAAGCCCGCAGGCGTCTATACAAAGCAGGTCCGCGAGATGAACGAAGTCGCTGCGAAGAGCGACAAAGTGTTCGCGCTGATGTTCAATCAGAGAACGAACCCCATGTATATCAAGCTGCGCGAAGTCGTGCAGAGCGGCGAATACGGCGAGCTGCACCGCTTCAACTGGCTCATCACCGACTGGTACCGCACGCAGGCATATTATAATTCCGGCGGATGGCGCGCGACCTGGAGCGGCGAGGGCGGAGGCGTCCTGCTCAACCAGTGCCCGCATCAGCTCGACCTGTGGCAGTGGATAACCGGCATGCCCGCATCAATTCAGGCGCAGTGCTCCAACGGCAAGTGGCACAATATTGAGGTTGAGGACGATGTGACCATATACGCCGAATACAAAAACGGCGCAACCGGCGTGTTCATCACGACGACCGGCGACGCACCCGGCACGAACAGACTCGAAATAACGCTCGACCGCGCAAAGATAGTCTGCGAGAACGACAAGATAAGAGCCTATATCCTCGACCAATCAATGACCGAGTTCAGCAGAACCGCCGAAGAGGGCTTCAGAAAGCCCGACGGTCACTGGGAGGATATCGACTATGTCGACACGGACACCGAGCAGCATGTTGCAGTCACAAACGCATTTGCGGCGCATATACTGCACGGCACTCCGCTGATCGCGCGCGGTGAAGAGGGCATCAACGGTCTGACTATCTCGAATGCGGCGCACCTTTCCTCATGGCTCGGCAAGAAAATCACCCTCCCGATAGACGAGGATCTGTTCTATGCCGAACTTCAGAAGAAAATAGCCTCGTCTTCCGGCAAGAAAGAGTCCGTAAAGGAAGTTGTCGTTGAGGATATGTCCTCGACCTACGGCTCATAATCGAAAGAAAACAGAGGTAGAATATGAAGATATCTATCGTGGGCTGCGGCGGAATAAGCCGCACCCACATCGGAGCCGTCCGCGATATACCGGACGCCCGGATAATCAGCGTTGCGGACTGCGTCCATGAGCGCGCCGAAGCGGCGGCAAAGCAGTGCGGCGCAAAGGCATATACGAGCCTTGAAGATATGCTCGCGGGCGAAAAGCCGGATGTTTTACATATCTGCACCCCGCACTATCTCCATGTTCAGATGGCGGTCTACGCGATGGAGCGCGGAGTCGATGTGCTGTGCGAGAAGCCGTGCGCCATGACGGAGAGCCAGCTCGAAGAACTGCGCGAATGTCAGCGCAGGACGGGGCGGCAGTTCGGAGTCTGTTTTCAGAACAGATACAACCGCTCGGTGCAGTATCTCAAAAATATCATTGACTCAAAAACATACGGCGAGCTTATCGGCATGAGGGCTTTTGTCACCTGGAAGCGCGACGCGGACTATTACGCGAGCGGCGACTGGCGCGGCAAAAAAGCGACCGAGGGCGGTGGAGTGCTGATAAATCAGGCTCTGCACACGCTCGATCTGATGAATATGCTCGGCGGAAATGTAAAAGCAGTGACCGCCCATGCTTCAAACGACCATCTCAAGGGCATAATAGAAGTTGAGGACACGGTGAGCGTCTTCGCCGAATTTTCGCAGGGCTTTCGCGGAGTGTTCTTCGCGACAACCGCAAACGCCGTCACCTCGCCAATAATGCTCGAAGCAAACTTCGCCGACCGCTCGGTGCGCATCGAGGGCGACAGCGTGTTTGAACTCAGGGACGGCAAGCTCACCCCGGTGCTCGCTGCGGACAAGTTCGACAACCACGGCAAGCTCTGCTGGGGCAGCGGACACAGCGCGCTGATACGCGATTTCTACGATGCGGTCAAAAATAAACGCCCGTTTGCAATAGATGCAGACGAGGGCGGCAAGGCGGTCGAGCTCCTGCTCGCCGTGTATAAGAGCGCTGAGACAGGCAAACGCATAGAGTTATAAAAAGAAAGACTAACTATTAA
>DJQG01000151.1:0-132 GCA_002438685.1 Ruminococcaceae bacterium UBA6392
CGGTGAGCAGGAACTATCTTGAGACCTGCCTTGAACTGCCCTGGGGCAAATATACAAAAGATAACCTCGACCTTACCCGCGCCCACAAGATACTTGAGGCGGATCACTACGGGCTCAAAAAGGTCAAGGAGC
>DJQG01000151.1:210-10723 GCA_002438685.1 Ruminococcaceae bacterium UBA6392
CCTCCCGGAGTCGGCAAGACCTCGGTCGCAAAGTCGGTCGCCCGCGCTATGGGCAGAAAATATGCCCGCATATCTCTCGGCGGCGTCCATGACGAGGCGGAGATACGCGGCCACAGAAAGACATATATCGGCTCGATGCCCGGCAGAATAATTGCCGCTATCCAGCAGGCGGGCAGCTCGAATCCGCTCATTCTGCTCGATGAGGTCGATAAGCTTGGCAGCGACTACAAGGGCGATCCGTCCTCCGCGCTGCTCGAAGTGCTCGATTCCGAACAGAACTATGCGTTCAGGGACAATTATCTTGAGATCCCCTATGATCTTAGCAAGGTGCTGTTCATAACCACGGCGAATGTCGCTTCCGATATCCCCGCGCCGCTCTATGACCGCATGGAGGTCATAGAACTTGGCAGCTATACGGCGGAGGAGAAGTTCCATATCGCCAAGAAGCATCTTATTCCTAAGCAGCTCAAAAAACACGGACTCGCCGCGCGTCAGCTCCGCTTCACGGACGGCGCAATAAGAAATATCATAGACGGCTACACCCGCGAGGCGGGCGTCAGAAGGCTCGAACAGCTCATAGCCTCCGTATGCCGCAAGGCCGCCAAGCGTATAGCTGAGGGCGAGGAGAAGATAAGCGTCAAAGAGAGCGATCTTCAGGCTCTGCTCGGCAACCCGAAGTTCAAGGAAGAGAAGCTCAGGGATTCCGATGAGGTCGGCGTGGTCAACGGACTTGCGTGGACTTCCGTCGGCGGCGAGCTGCTCGAGGTCGAAGCGGCCGTGCTCGATGGCACGGGCAAGCTTGAGCTCACCGGTTCTCTCGGAGATGTGATGAAGGAGAGCGCCCACGCGGCGATGTCCTATGTCCGCTCCCGCGCCGATGTGCTCGGAATAGACAGCAAATTCTATAAAAATAAAGATATACATATCCATTGCCCCGAGGGTGCCGTCCCGAAGGATGGTCCGTCCGCAGGCGTCACAATGACCACGGCGCTCGTCTCCGCCCTGACCGGCGCGCCCGTCAGAAGAGATGTGGCAATGACCGGTGAAGTCACCCTGCGCGGCAGAGTCCTGCCGATAGGCGGACTCAAGGAGAAATCCATGGCGGCTTACATACGCGGCATAAAGACCGTTATCATCCCCAAGGCGAATGTACCAGATCTCGACGAGGTCGACGATGCGGTGAAAGCGAATGTCGAGTTCGTCCCCGTCAGCCATGTTGACGAGGTGCTGAGCATTGCGCTCCTGCCCGTCAGCAAGCCCGCCGAGGTTGTTGACGCGCACGATGACTCCAAAGACAGCAAACACACCGATATCCCGGCGCACGATAAAACAGGCGGACGCAGAAGCCGCGTCACGCAGTGAGGTTTTTATGAGATTTGATATCATTGAATTTGACCGTTCTTACGGCACTTCGGCTCAGCTCAAGAGGTTTGCCGAGCCAGAGATAGTTTTCTCCGGGCGCTCCAATGTCGGCAAGTCGTCGCTGATGAACAAGCTGTTCAACCGCAAGAATCTTGCCCGCGTCAGCTCCGTTCCCGGAAAGACCGTCACCGTCAACTTTTTCAAAGGCGACAAGGTGAATTTCGTCGACCTCCCGGGCTACGGCTACGCCAAGGCGGCAAAGAGCGAAAAGCTCCGCTGGGCGGATCTCATGGAGGGCTATTTCGGCTCCGAGCGCAATATCGCGCTCGTCGTTCAGCTCATCGACTCGCGCCACAAGCCGAGCAAGGATGACTACGATATGCTGAATTTCCTGAAATCCGGCGGATACAAAACCGTTATCGCGCTGACGAAGATAGACAAGCTCAACAAAACCGAGCGCGCTCAGCGCCTTGAAGCGTTCAAAACAGAGCTCGCCGATTTCCCGGATTATGAGACCGTCCCGTTCTCTTCGCAGACCGGCGAGGGCGTGGATACGCTCAGAAAAATAATCGCGAGCGCGGCTGAATAAGAAAAACAACGTGTAAAGTCGCATAACTTTACATGACTGATTTGACGGATTTTTGTTTTGCTTTTGCCAATTGTATATAAACGCGAAAAGCGTTGAAAAATATTGGATTCTGCGGCTGAATGTGCTTTTAAAATCAGCTTCGACCGATAATTCAGTGGTATAAATTTTGTAAAGTGAATTGCTTTACAGCTTTGAATGAGAGGATGATGTCTATGTCCGATTACACGACCGTATATTTTACATGGATTAAGAGGGGATTCAACATCCCGTCGACCCTTGTCGAGTTCTCGCTCTTCGGGAATGAGATCAGCATCAAGTTCTACGGAGTCATTATCGCCTTCGGATTCATTCTCGCCGCGCTCTTCGGCGGCAGAATGGCTTATAAATGGCGCATAAGCCTCGACAAGATGCTAGATGTGCTCATCTACGGCACTCTCGCGGGAATAATAGGCGCACGCGCGTACTATGTTATATTCCAGTGGGACTATTATAAGCTCCATCCGGCGGAGATTCCGCAGATCTGGCAGGGCGGACTCGCCATTTACGGCGGCATGATCGCGGGGCTTCTTGCCGCGCTGATAGTCTGCAAGGTCAGAAAGATAAATGTCCTCAACCTTCTTGATATGGGCGGCATAAGCTTGCTTATCGGTCAGGGCATCGGTCGCTGGGGCAACTTCATGAATCAGGAAGCTTTCGGCACAAATACCGACGCGCCCTGGGGAATGTGGAGCAAGAAGATTGCGGCAACGATAATCCAGGACAGCCAGCTGCTCGCCGAAAAAGGCATAACAATGGACCCGAACAAGCCGGTTCATCCGACCTTCCTTTATGAGTCGCTCTGGTGCCTTATCGGCTTTGTTATTCTTTATATTATCTATAAAAAGTGCAGAAAGTTCAGCGGCCAGCTCTTCCTCGGCTACGGCGCATGGTACGGACTGGGCAGAATGATAATCGAGGGCTTCAGAACCGACAGCCTCTATATCGGCAGCACTACTATAAGAGTTTCGCAGGTCGTCTCCGGCGTGCTCATGCTCGTGTGCCTCGTGCTGTTCATAGTTTTCACCGTCAAATATACGAAGCATCCCAAGCCCATCGAGGGCGTGGACTATTTCCCGGCAGATGCCGTCAAGACCAAGAAAGAGCGTCTTGCGGATGAAGCCGCCGCAGCTGCCGCCGAGCAGGCAAAGACGGAAGAGTCTTCCGCAGAGAAGCCCGGCGGTGGCACAAAGACGGAATAAATCAAGCGAAAAGAGTGGATAAGATGGCAAAGCTGATAGACGGAAAGCTTATCTCCGGCGAGGTGCTCGACTCCGTGCGCGGGCGCGTGGAATATCTGAAAAGCCGCGGCGTTGAGCCGTGCCTTGCGGTTATAATCGTCGGCGACGACCCCGCGTCGCGTGTGTATGTCAACAACAAAAAGAAGAGCTGCGAAAAGGTCGGCATAAAGTCGCTCGAATTTGCGCTCCCCGCCGATACAAAGCAGGAGGAGCTCATCGCGCTCATCGACCGCCTCAATGCGGATTCGTCCGTCAGCGGCATACTCTGCCAGCTTCCCGTGCCGGAGCATATCGACTCAGAAGAGCTTATCCGCCGCATCTCGCCCGAAAAGGATGTCGATTGCTTCCATCCGCAGAATGTCGGCGCGGTGGTGACGGGCGGCAATGTGTTTTTGCCCTGCACCCCGGCGGGAATAATTGAGATGCTGCATCATGAAAATATAGCGACCGCGGGCAAAAACTGCGTTATCGTCGGCAGAAGCAATATCGTCGGCAAGCCCATGGCAATGCTCATGCTTAGAGAGAACTCCACCGTCACCGTCTGCCATTCAAGGACGGAAAATCTCGCCTCGTTTACCTCGAACGCGGATATTCTTATCGCAGCGGTCGGCAGGGCGAAGATGATAACTGCGGATATGGTGAAGCCCGGTGCGGCGGTCATTGACATCGGCATGAACAGAGACGAAAACGGTAAGCTCTGCGGCGATGTGGATTTTGAAAGCGTCAGCAAAATCGCCGGCGCGATAACGCCCGTACCAGGCGGAGTGGGACCGATGACGGTCGCAATGCTGATGCGGAACACCGCCGAAGCTGCGGCGCATCAGAATAATATAAGATAAAACCGCTTTTGCGGATATAATAACTCATTTTGAAAGGATGGTTTTTATGGCATCAGGAAAGAAACTTTATAAAAAGACGAGCGGAAAGAAAATCTGTGGCGTCTGCGCAGGTCTTGCCGAGTATCTCAACATCGATGTGACGGTCGTCAGAGTGCTTTTTGTACTTCTCTCACTTTTTACCACCGGATTTCCGGGACTTCTCGTCTATGTTATAATGGCGCTTGTCATGCCCGATGAAGATGATGTTCAGCCCCCTTATGACAACAGCGTGGATCAGTAACAGCATCGGCTCTCCGGTTTTTGACCGGGGAGCTTTTTACTTGCAAAAAACTGCGGAAAACCGCAAAAAAATTTGCCGTAATGTTTGACAACCCGGTGCAGTATATGATATAATAACCTATGCCGCATATCTCGGGCAGTGCTATGCACTATGAAGCGGTTTATCCCGCCCGCACATAGCGAGTCTTAAAAAAGGAAGGTAAATATTGATGTACGCAATTATCGAAACCGGCGGAAAGCAGTATAAGGTTCAGGCCGGCGATGTCGTATTCATCGAGAAGCTGGACGTTGAGCCTGAGCAGGAAATCACCTTTGACAAGGTCATGGTCGTCGGCAAGGATGACGGCGTCGTTGTCGGTACCCCCACTGTCGCAGGAGCCACTGTCTCGGCTAAGGTTCTCAAGAACGGCAAGGCTAAGAAAGTCACCGTCTTCACCTACAAGCCCAAGAAGAACGAGAAGCGCAAGCTCGGTCACAGACAGCCCTACACCAAGGTGGAAATTTCCGCTATCAACGCTTAACCAATGATAAGAGCGGTATTTTTTGAAGGCGAAAACGGCAGGGGATTCGAGATAAGCGGTCATGCGGGAGGCAATGTAGGCAGAGATATAGTCTGTGCGGCTGTTTCTTCCGCAGTGTATATGGCGGCGAACACCGTCACCGATGTTATCAAGATTCACGCCGATATTTCCGAGCAGGACGGGCACTTGAGGTTTTCCGTCGGCGAGGAAAATGATTCGGCTGCAGCGGTTCTTGACGGACTGAAACTGCATCTGACTGAGCTTTCAAAGCAGTACCCGAAAAAGATCAAAGTCATTACGGAGGTGTAACACAATGCTCAAGATAAATATTCAGCTTTTCGCACATAAGAAGGGCGGCGGATCGACCAAGAACGGCCGTGATTCTGAGTCCAAGAGACTCGGCGTCAAGAGAGGCGACGGTCAGTTCGTTCTCGCAGGCAATGTCCTTGTCAGACAGCGCGGAACCCACATCCATCCTGGCAACAATGTCGGCAAGGGTTCTGATGACACCCTCTTCGCTCTCGTCGACGGCAACGTCAAGTTCGAGAGAATGGGCAAGGATCGCAAGAAAGTCAGCGTTTACGCTGTCGAGCAGTAATCTGCCTGAATTTTTAAAATTACAGCTTCGCTTCGGCGGAGCTGTTTTTATACTCAACGCTTAAAATCACTTATATATTGCTCCAATATGCGTAATAATACACTCTCGACAAGGTGTTCTGTATACCTTTTATATATAGGGCATTTTCGGGCAAAAAATCCGTCGAAAAATGCAAGCTGAAAGCTCCGCCGATGTGACGGCACGGCAGCGGGTAATTATCAGAAAGTGTAAAGTGTTTTACTTTACACATTTTCGGTCTTTTTTGCAGGTAAAATTATGTAAAGCGGAGAGGTTTACAAGCCATGTTTATTTTTCTTTGCCGGTATAGTTTGATGCGCGGTGAAACAGGTCGGCGGGGCTTGGAAATGATTCTTTGAAAACATCAAAGAGCCAAATTTGTTACGGATTTGCATTGATTTGTAACCATTTGTAACTTTTTGGACTTTTCACAAAAGTTTAGCCATTTTTTCCCATTTTAGCGGGCAGTTTCAAGGGTCAGTGCCACACTTTGAGCGTTATCGTATTTGATTTGCAACTGTGCTCTTGTGCAAACTGCACAAAATGAGAGCCTCAAAAAATTTGACAAATGCCGATTGTGTCAATATAATAGCAAGAGTCGTTTCAAAAACGGCTCAGCACACCCACGGAACCCAAAGCAAAGAACAAAGGAGTTTTACCTGATGTTAGAGCATATCAAGGCTTTCTTTGCAAAACTGCCCGTGAGAAATATGTCAAAACGCAAAGTTCTGGCAACGGTTTCAGCCCTTGTGGTTATCGTCTCTGTTGTGACGATAACGGCATTCGCGGCTGCGGCGACTTATAAGGTCACCGTAAACGAGGCAGGCAAAAAGGCCTACACAGTTTCGACCCGCGCAGACTCAGTTGAAAAATTTGTTGAGGATAACGCGGACGCCCTGTCACTCGGCAAGTATGATTATCTCGACACCTCTTCTTTCGAAGTCGGCGAGAACTGCACAGTGACCGTCCTTCGCGCTCAGGTCATCAGCGTTATCGACAACGGTGAGGAGCACTTCCTCAACGGAGCCGGTCCTGCGGCTCAGATGCTCGAGAAGCACAGCATGGCTCTCGGCAAGTTCGACGAGATAAACCTCGCCGACGATGAGTTCGTCAGCAGCGACAAGACACTTGAAATCAAGCGTTCGTTCGGCGTCACTGTTATAGCGGATGGAAAATCAAACGATGTCCAGATAGCCTCCGGCACTGTCAAAGATGCAGTCGCCCGCGCAGGTATCACACTCGGCGAGAATGACGAGACCGATCCCGCGCTCGATACAGAGCTCATCAACGGCATGGAGATAAACATCCTGCGTGTTGAGTACAAAGAGCGCACCGAGACAGTCAAGATCCCGTTCGACACAGTCACTAAGAGAAGCCCCGACCTCTATGTTGACCAGACAAAGGTCTCCGTCGAGGGCGTGGACGGCGAGAAGATAGTCACCTATAAAGACAAATATGTTAACGGCGACCTCGACTCTTCCGAGACCGTCAACGAAGAGATAACCAAGCAGATGGTGACCGAGGTCATCCTCAAGGGCAGAGTCAAGCGCGTCAAGAACATCAAACTAAAGACTCATACGCCGATATCCGAACTCAAAGTTCCCGCGCGCGTTCAACTTGATTCAAACGGCGTGCCCAAAAACTACAAGAGGATAGTTGACGGCACAGCGACCGCTTATTACGGCGGCGGCGGAACGGCATCGGGTCGCAAGGCAATGCCCGGACACATCGCTGTCAACCCCAAGCAGTTCCCTTACGGAACCGAGCTTTATATCGTCTCGCTTGACGGCAGATTCGTCTACGGCTACTGCATAGCGGCAGACACCGGCGGATTTGCAAAGGCGAATACCTGCACCGTCGACCTCTATATGAACACATATGAGGAGTGCTGTGCATGGGGCTACAGAGGCGTGCGCATCTACGTTCTCTGATGAATGAAAAATCAGGACTGTCTGAACAGGCAGTCCTTTTTTCATGCCCAAATGGGCGATGGCGCTTTATTTAAGGCTCCCCTGCAGGGGAGCTGGCTCGGCGTTAGCCGAGACTGAGGGGTTATTTCAATTCGCTCAAAGTAATAAATAAAAGTGTAAAAACAGCTTTGCAGAGTGCGTGTCAATAAATTTATGCAATTTTCGCGGGCAGATAATATCCGCCCCCTACGCGTTTGTGTTGAATTGCAATATTTCCGCGACCGGCTATCACCACATTTATATCTGCAACATCCAATTTATCAACACCTCCCACACAACAAAAAATCCTATCCAATAGCGGATAGGATTTTTGTCTTATAATCATTGCTGAGTTTTTATACTCTGTTGCTCGGTCTGTCCTCGATTATCCTGCCGTCGGATATCCTGACAACGCGCGTTCCCTCTTCGGCGATCTCGTTGTCGTGGGTGATGAGGATTATCGTGCGCCCCTCGTCGTTGAGCTCGTGGAGTATCTTCATGACCTCTTTGCCGGAGTGCGAGTCGAGGTTGCCGGTCGGTTCGTCCGCGAGGATTATCGGCGGGCGCGCGGCGACTGCTCGGGCTATCGCGACTCTCTGCTGCTGACCGCCGGACATCTGCGAGGGCAGGTGGTTCATGCGCTTTTCGAGTCCGACTCGGCGCAGTGCGTCGACCGAGAGTTTTTCGCGCTCTTCTTTTTTTACGCCTCTGTATATCAGCGGCAGCTCAACGTTTCCCTTTGCCGTGAGGCTCGGGATAAGATTAAAGCCCTGGAAGATAAATCCGATTTCTTTGTTGCGTATCTCCGAAAGCTCGTCATCCGACAGGTTTGAAACATCCTTGCCGTCGATGAGATATTCGCCGCTCGTGCAGATGTCGAGCAGACCGAGCATGTTCATCAGCGTCGATTTGCCCGAGCCGGAGTGACCGACGATCATCAGAAATTCTCCGCGGTCAACGGTCAGCGAAACTCCGTCGAGCGCGTGGACTTCATTCTCGCCGGGATTGTATATTTTATATGCGTCCTTGACTTCGATAAGATGCGCCATTGCAAAGCTCCTCAAGTGTTTCTTATAATTTTATCGCGATGTTGTTCATCAAGTCAAGTCAACATTTGTAAATTATTTTTGCGGCGGTATATTTCTTTCGCGTGTGCAGAAAATAGACGCAAGGGAGATGAAAGTATGTCGCTGTCCGGAAAAGAATATGAAAAAATGACGAAGCGCGCATCGCCGCCGAGCCCGAAGCTGATGAACCTGCTGAAAGCTTTTTTGATAGGGGGGCTCATCTGCGCGATAGGCGAGGGCTTTTCGATGCTCTATGAGTCGCTCGGCGCGGATGAAAGGACGGTGTCGAGCCTCGTTCCGTGTACTCTTGTTGTCATTGCCGCCGTGCTGACCGCACTCGGCGTGTTCGATAAAATCGCCCGTCATGCGGGCGCAGGTACACTCGTGCCGATAACCGGATTTGCAAACGCGGTCGTGTCGCCCGCGATGGAGTTTCAGAGCGAGGGTAGGATTCTCGGCACGGGCGCGAATATGTTCAAGGTCGCGGGGTCTGTTATAGTCTATGGCAGTGCCGCGGCGGTCATCTACGGCGTGATTTATTATATCGTGCTCAGGATAATGGGGTGAACTGATGGCAGAGAGAATTGGAAAATACACGCTGAAATTCGGCAGCCGTCCGGGCATAATCGCATCCGCTTCGATAGTCGGCAGCAAAGAGGGGGACGGACCTCTCGGCGGGAGCTTCGATGAAATTATAACCGACGGCACATTCGGCGAAAAGACATGGGAGAAAGCGGAGAGCGCGTTTCAGCATCGCGCCGTGGTGAAGGCTATTGAAAAATCCGGCATGACCGCCGCCGATATAGATATGCTTATGGCGGGCGATTTGCTCAGCCAGTGCAGCGGCTCGGCGTTCGGCGCGCGCGACCTCGGCATACCGTTTGTCGGGCTTTACGGCGCGTGCTCGACAATGGCTCTGTCGCTGGCAATGGCGGCGCTGAGTGTCGATTCGGGTGCGGCACGTATAGCCGCCGCGGCGACCTCGTCGCATTTCTGCTCGGCGGAAAAACAGTTCCGCACGCCTCTCGAATACGGCGGTCAGCGACCACCGACCGCCCAGTGGACGGCGACGGCGGCTGGGTGCGCCGTGATAGGAAAATCAGCGTCGCCGCATATAGAAGCCGCCACATTCGGCAGGATAACCGACTACGGCGTCAAGGACGCGAACAACATGGGCGCGGCAATGGCGCCCGCCGCGTGCTCGACGATAACCGCTTTTTTGAAGGACACAAAAACACAGCCGGAGGATCTCGACCTTATACTGACGGGCGACCTCGGCTATGTCGGCTCAACGCTCCTGCGCGAGCTGATGAGAAAGCAGGAGCATATCGATATCACGACCCGTCACAACGACTGCGGATTGATGCTCTATCGGCTCAACGAGCAGGATGTGAACTCCGGCGGCTCGGGCTGCGGATGCAGCGCGGCGGTGGTCTGCTCGCATATCGTCAGCGAGATGCGCTCGGGCAGGCTCAACAAAGTGCTCTTCGTCGGAACGGGCGCATTGCTCTCGGCAGTCTCGCCGCTCCAGGGCGAAACAGTGCCGTCGATAGCCCACGCAGTCCTGCTGACAAACTGAAAGGGGATAGCAAATGGATACTGTGCAGAATGTTTCAAAGAGCCTGAAGCTTGTCAGCTGCGCGCTGACCTCGTTGCGCTGGCTCGATATAATCAAAAAGCTTATCGCTGCCGCGGCGATAGCGACAGCCGCCTGCTCGGCGCTGAGCATAATAGCCGCGTGCAGGGAGAAAAAGTGAAAAAACGCGAAAACCGGCTGTAAAGTGAAATTGCTTTACGGCTGGTTTTTATGCTGTCTCGGATGCTTAACAGACTTCCCTGCCGGGGAACAGGATCGGCGAAGCCGGAACTGAGAGGTCAGCTCGCGAAGTTCGCACAAAATTTATTGCCCACTACAACCGCCCCGCACAAAATCACGCCGCCATAGGCTCCCCTGCAGGGGAGCTGTCGCGAAGCGACTGAGGGGTTAGCGCGCTTCGCTCAATTTTTACACTGT
>DJQG01000122.1 GCA_002438685.1 Ruminococcaceae bacterium UBA6392
GATTTTGACCGTTTTACTGCTCTGTTTACTGCGGCGGTCATGATAATGATAGCCTCCGAGCAGTAAAACGGTCAAAATCCTCGCGCGTTTTTATATAAAGCGTGATGCAGTAGCATACCAGCAAAACCTGCACCATTCTCGAAATATATCTCAAGGACAGGTTCGGGTCATAGAGCGCCCAGACAGATGAAAGCGCACACAAAACTATGAATATTCCGTACCATATAGTCGGAAGCTTGACGGACACAGTCGGTCTGCCGAGGATATTCAAAAGAAAAGTCAGACCTATTACCGCAAAGAAAGTGAAATAATAGGCATAGTTCTGACCCTCCGTCTGCTCGTTGAACGCAAACAGAACGGTGAGCATTGCGACGATAAAGATATCAAGCAATATCTCCAACACAGACCGTTTTGAGTCTATTTTCAGTTTTCCGTTCCTGAACTCTATCATATTTGTCCCCGATCGGCAAATCTATAAAACGAGTATAACATACCCGGCAGCTTTTCTTTACTCCTGTCAGGCATAATGAGGTGATTTTTTTTCAGATATTAAGCATTTTAAAGTCAATCAGACTGTGACATCGCAGAATTCCGCGCCGACAAAGGCGGCAAGCTCCTTCGGGTTGAGGCACAGCTGGAGTCCGCGCTGACCCGCGCTGACATATATTTTTTCAAAATCGGATGCAGTGGAGTCGATAAATGTCGGATACTGCTTCTTCATGCCTATCGGCGAGCAGCCGCCGCGCATATAGCCGGTGAGCGAGATGAGCTCCTTGACATGGATCATCTCAAGGCTTTTGACACCGGCGCATTTTGCGCATTTTTTGAGATCGAGCTCCGCGCCGACCGGGATACAGAACACGAAAAGTCCGTTCTTCCCGCCGCGGGTGACAAGGGTTTTGAACACCTGGTTCGGATCAAGTGAGAGAGCCGCCGCCGCGTGGACGCCGCTGAGGTCGCTCTCATCGTAGTCATATTGGAACACATCGTATTCTATCTTCGCTCTGTCGAGCATTCTCATTGCATTTGTCTTTGCCATGATTTTCACACTCCCGCCATGATATGCATAGTCCGCAGCTGCGTCGAGGATATTTTATCGTTGACCGAATATGCGTGTTTCTCGAGATCGCCGCATATCGCGTCTGTAAGTCCTTGATTTTGCAGCTCGGTTATTATCATCGAGGCAACGTCCTCAACGATATCCGCCTTCGCCGAGGCGGTCACCGGTTCGTTGTCCGAAGATATCAGAAATTCAAACGTATCGGCAAGCTCCGAGAGCTTTTCAAGCTCGCGCATTGCCCTGAACGCCCATTTATAAAACGGGCGGTATTTTCTGTTGAGCAGGAACACCGCCGACATGGCGTTGTTCACAAATTCTATCATCGCGAGCTGGGCGCTGCCCGTCTCGCCGTGAGAAATGCAGCGCTTGAAATTATACTGTCCCGCCTGCGCCGCCATTACCAGATGACCTGCGAGCTTTTTGAGCCTGACATCCTGCGGCATATCGAGAAGCGACCGGCGGATGCGCGAAAACTCGCCGAGATCGTCGCGGAAGACTTCGCCGTTCGTTGCCGCCGCAAGGCAGCTGTCGGGTGTGGTCATCCACTGATTTACAGAATCAAGACCCGTGCGCGAGCCGGTTTTTGCGAGATAGAAGTCCCCTGTTTTTATAACTCCGTGACGGCTGCCGCCTACTGGGCTTATTTTCAGCCTGTCAACGCCCTCAAAGCTCTTCGGGAGCTTTGCATAGGCGCGTTCGAGCTGAAATTCCGTGCGGCTGTCAATATCATCGGGCACGAAGATACAGAACCCCGGCTCAAAATCATGGTCGCGCGATATATCGTCGTCATAGCCGAAGCACTCCGAGCCGTCGCCGACAAGACCTATAGCGAGCTTATCTTCAAGCTCCGGAAACTTTTCACGGAGCATCGGTGCGCCATATGTTTCATAGAATTTTCTTGAAAGCTCAAGTCCTTTCATATATCTCGTCCGACCTCCTTTTTATCTCCTTGGCGGTCACAAACCAGCCGTAATATTCAAAAGTCGGGGCGCATTTTTCGCAGACGAAGGCATAGTTGCCGTCGAGCGCATTGGATTCGTCGAACAGAAGATTTTCTGCCGTTTGCAGGCAGTCGGTGATAAACTCCGATGCGTTTTCGAGCCCCTGCTGCGCCTCTGCGGCGTTGGCGAGGTTCAGATATGTTATCGCCGTTTCGGGCTTTCCGCCGGGCAGTGCGCTCATAATTTCTATCGCTTTTTGGTAGAGTTCGCGCGCCTGATCATATTCCTTGAGCGACACGCAGGCAAGCGCCATATTGTTATAGAGTCCGCCGAGACGCGCGTCCCCGGGCGGAAGAAAATCTTCGTAGATGCTCTTCGCTTCGCAGTAGCGTTCGAGAGCTTCGCGCGGGCGGTCAAAAGCTTCGCAGACCGTTGCGGCGTTGAGGCAGACGGTCGCGGCGGTTATCGAGCCGCCGAGTGACAGCGTTTTCACAAGCTCATCCGCCTTTTCCGCGCTTTCAAAAGCTTCGTCTTTCAAGCCCATTTTGCGGTAAAGACCCATGAGCTCGTTGAGCACCGCAAGCTCGCCGCGCTTGTCGCCGCCCATGCGGGCTTCGGAGAGCCAATATTCAAGGTGCCTGCGCGCCGCGGGCATATCGTTATGGGAGAGCAGAGTATCGAGTCTGTCCACAACACGGTCGACGGGGATAAACGACACATTCGCGTTTTCGTCCGGATAATAGAAATCGTTACAGCTCGGGCATCTCGGCTCTTTGTAATCTTCGGGGTCAAGGCTCATATCAAAGCTCCTTTCGGCATCACTGATGCGTTTTGAAATAGTCGTCCGAAACATCGCGCAGGAAGAGATACATCGGCGCGAATTTTTTATATATTCCCTCGAGGCGGGTTATTATCCCATCGTTCTCGATATCGGAGAGTTCATCGGACGCGAAGATAAAATAAAAATACTTCGCATTGTAAAACTCTTCAAGCCCTGCGGGACAATCGGGCTTCGGGCGCTTATAGCACTCTGTATCGGGCACGGCTCCCGTTGAAAGAGCCGATTTCACAGCCTTTTTGAAGCCCTCCGGGTCATTTCGCAGATGCTCTCTGAAAAC
>DJQG01000089.1:0-9140 GCA_002438685.1 Ruminococcaceae bacterium UBA6392
TTTTGAAAGGCGAACGAAGTTCGCCCCTACGGTCTGCAAAACGAGCTTTTTCGAAGATTTCATGCCGCTATCGCGGCAGCGGTGCGTCGAGGTCGCCACACCCTACAAGATGCGAGACAATAGATCACTGCAGATTTTGCAGATGGATAACCTCTGTCCCCGCTGCACAACTTTGGGCGAAGCGAAATAACCCCTCAGTCTTGGCTTCGCCAATCCAGCTCCCCTGCAGGGGAGCCAAAATAGATTCTTCGACAAATAACGCGCTTCTATGCACCTTTCGGTGTCCCGTACCATCTGCAATTCTGCGTGGCAGAACAGCATAAACCCCGACTGCAAATCATAGTCGGGGTTTGTTATTTGGGTTATGCTAAATATGGCTCTTATTTCGGCA
Organism: Ruminococcaceae bacterium UBA6392; assembly: GCA_002438685.1. GTDB lineage: Bacteria > Bacillota > Clostridia > Oscillospirales > Acutalibacteraceae > CAG-177. The sequence goes on from DJQG01000089.1 coordinate 392, forward strand.
GGTTGGCAAACAGCTTTACATTGTCGAATGTGTATGTATACTTGCCGTCCTCAATGCCGTGGATTATCTCGCAGACCTTGTCGTTATACGGAGTCGGCACGCCGTACTTTCTGCCGTAGGCGCAGACAACACCGTTTATCGCGTCGACCTCGCACTTCTTGCCCTTTTCGAGATCCTGAAGCATGCTCGCCTTGAGGAGCCTGTGCTTCTTGATGCAGATCGGGATGAGCGCGAAGGATATCTTCTTCTTTATGCCGTTGCCCTTGTAGTCGAGGAGCTTGACGATATCTTTGCCCTGAACCGGCTCGATTTTTATTCCCGCCGCCGCGGCAACATCGATGCACTCTTTTATAAGATTCTGACAGCAGACGCGGGAGGTTTTGTTCTCTGCGGCGTCGCCGAAAGTGCCGCCGATAACAGCGGACATACCGCTGAACGCGGCGTTGATTAGCAGCTTCGACCAGCGGACGCCCATGAAGTTATCCTCAACCTCGACGGGGCACATCTTCTCAAGCAGAGCCTTGACCTGCATGAGTTTGTCGTCCTTCTGACCGTTCATTCTGCCCAGACCGAAACTCATGCTGTCGGGCTCGCTCGTAAGCTCCGAAACGCCTTTGCCGTGGAGCGTTGCGCCCCAAGCGACGGTGCAGCCCATCGTTCTGTCCTCACCGACGACCTCGGAGACCGAGAGCTCCGGCAGTCCGTTCTGAAGCGTGCAGACGATGCAGTCATCGGTCATGTTCTTCTGAAGATTCTTCAGAACATTTACATTGTCGAGCTGCTTTGTCAGCAGGATTATCAGCTCATATTTTTCGGTCATCTCGTCGGGAGTCAGCGCGTGAACCGGAACAGTCATATTGACAGTGCCGATTATCTTCGCGCCATCTTTGTTGAGCGCGTCGACATGTTCGCGGTTGCGCGTGATAAGATCGACATCCACACCTGCCTTCGCGAGATATGCGCCGAGCACGGTGCCCAGCGACCCTGCGCCGTAAATTGCAGTTTTCATTCGGATCCCCTCTTTGATAAAATTTTATCGATATGATTATATCACAGGGTGTGGCGATTTACAACAAATCTTTTTGCATATAACGCGGCTCAAACTTCACTATTTTCATATATGGACCTCAACAAAAAATCCCCGGATGAAGTATCCGGGGAAAGTTTTTGGCTTGTTATCTCTTGGAGAACTGCGGTGCACGGCGAGCGCCCTTGAGACCGTATTTCTTTCTTTCGGTCATTCTCGGGTCTCTGGTCAGGAAGCCTGCCTTCTTGAGTGCGGGGCGAAGCTCTGCATCATACTGAAGAAGTGCTCTGGAGATACCATGGCGGATAGCACCTGCCTGGCCGGTCACGCCGCCGCCGTTGACGCGGCAGATGACGTCGAGCTTTTCGCTGGTGCCTGTAAGAGCGAGAGGCTGGCGGACGATGAGCTTGAGTGTCTCAAGGCCGAAATAATTGTCAATCTCTCTGTCGTTGATGATGATCTTGCCGGTGCCGGCATAAAGACGGACTCTGGCGACTGATTTCTTTCTGCGGCCTGTGCCGTAGAAGTAAGGAACTGAATCGTACATTATTTATTGCCTCCCTTCATTAAAGAGCCCACTCTTCGGGCTTCTGTGCTTCGTGCTTGTGCTCAGCGCCTCTGTAAACGCGGAGTCTTGTAAGAGCGGTGCGGCCCAGAGTAGAATCGGGCAGCATGCCCTTGACTGCAAGCTCGACAGCGAACTCGGGCTTTGTCTTCATGAGGGTGCTGTACTTGACCTCTTTCATGTTGCCGATATAGCCGGTGTGATGATAATACATCTTCTGGTTGAGCTTGTTGCCGGTGAGGACAGTCTTCTCAGCGTTGATGATGATTACATGATCGCCGCAGTCGGCGTGAGGAGCGAATGTGGGCTTATGCTTGCCGCGAAGAAGGACGGCAGCCTGAACTGCTACCTTGCCGAGAGGCTTACCGGCAGCATCGATGACATACCACTTACGGGTGATGTCGCCCGCTTTGGGCATATAAGTTGACATACTTGTTACCTCCGATTTCTTAATGCTACGATATATTACCACATCGTTCTATGCTTGTCAAGCACTTTTTCTTTAAATTTTAATTTATGTTTTGCTATCTCCGTTTTCCTCGTGTTTTCTCGTTTTTTCATATCATTTGCTCGTTTATGATTTACGAAAAAATTTTGCCGATAGTGCGATAAAATCGACAATCGACCGCTCAAATTGACTTTATGTGCAGCATAGTATATAATAAATGTATTATAATAAGCTCACGGAGGCAGACATGAAAAAAGAAGAGATAAAGCGCATGAACGATCTATATCACCTGTCACAGGAGAGGGATCTGAGCGAAGACGAATTCGCCGAATGGGAGGGGCTCAAAAAGCAGTATGTCGCCGATTTCAAGGCGAACCTCACTGCCCAGCTCGACAATACATATGTAGTAGACGACAAAGGCAACAAGCACAAGCTCGAAAAGAAGTCGGGCGACAAATGATCTGCGCGGACACAAAAGCGAAAGAGTGATATTATGTTTTGCAGAAATTGCGGAAAGCAGCTCGAAGACGGATTCAAGGTCTGCCCCTATTGCGGCGAGCCTGTGAGTCTCGCAGAGAGCGACGCCAGACGCGCGGCACAGGAACAGCCCGCCGCAGAAGAGACTCAGCCCGTACATAATGATATTCCGAAAGAGCCGGCTCCCCTGCCTGCTCCCGCTCCCGTTCAGCCGAAAGCGAACAAAAAGCCCGAGCAGGAAAGCGAAAGCACCGGCGGATGGAAGGTTCTCGGATTTTTCCTCGGCTTCTTCGGTCCGCTGCTGTGGTTCCTGCCGCTCGTCAGCCTCGTGCTCTATCTCATATGGAAGAGCGACAAGCCGAAGGTCGCAAAGGGTATCGGTCAGTTCACGCTGATAGGTCTCGCGGTCGGCGTGGGACTCGCTGTTATCATCACGATAATAGTCGGAGTGCTGTTTGCGATAACCGCGTCGATGACTGTGTTCGAAATGATACGCAGCTTCTTCCATGGTTCGCTCGGCGGGATAAACGATCTCGTCAGAAGTCTCCCGTTCATCGACTGAGCAACATAAAAATATTGAAACCGCCCGTGTTTTTTCCTTCAGAAATTCGGGCGGTATTTTTTGCGCGTTTTTGAATTTATTCACTGTTATTCACTCAATATTCAGCGATTATTCATTGATTCTTTTCCGCAAGCGGTAAAGCTTTCCTCCTTGCTGATGTGGATAACTATGTGGATAATGTGGATAACTTTTATGTTTTGATGACTATTTGGAATATATGCGTAAAGCGAAAAACTTTACAACACAGTTTTAATGGCTATATAGAAATATTCTGCATAAACCGCATATACAGTGCAAAAAAATCAACCCGGCTGCAGGAAAACTTGCAGCCGGGTTTTATGCATAAAATTTTGCGCGTGATTTTTGTCTATTCTGCTAACCTCAGACGTTCGTAAGAGCCGCGTCGAGATCGGCGATTATGTCATCGACATTCTCTGTTCCGACGGAGAGTCTGACGAGATTTTCGTAGACTCCGCAGTCGTCGAGCTCCTGCGCGGTGAGCTGGCGGTGGGTTGTGCTCGCCGGGTGCAGGCAGCAGGTGCGGCTGTCCGCAACATGGGTGACTATCGCCGCGAGCTTGAGGCTGTCCATGAATCTGACCGCGTCCTCTCTGCCGCCTTTTATTCTCAGCGAAATAACGCCGCAGGTGCCGTTGGGCATATACTTCTGCGCGAGGTCATAGTATTCGTCGCCCTCGAGGCCGGGATAGCGGACGGACTCGATCTTCGGATGAGCCTTCAGAAACTTTGCAACAGCGAGAGCGTTTGAGCAATGGCGCGGCATGCGCAGATGCAAAGTCTCAAGTCCGAGATTGAGCAGGAATGCATTCATCGGAGACTGAATCGAGCCGAGGTCGCGCATGAGCTGAGTCGTGCACTTCGTTATATATGCAGCCTTGCCGAACTGTTCGGTGTATACGACGCCGTGGTACGACTCGTCGGGAGTTGTGAGCCCCGGAAACTTGTCGTTCTGAGTCCAGTCGAAGTTGCCGCTGTCAACTATAACTCCGCCGACGCTCGTCGCGTGGCCGTCCATATATTTTGTGGTCGAATGTGTGACTATATCCGCGCCGAACTCAAACGGGCGGCAGTTTATCGGAGTCGGGAAAGTGTTGTCGACTATCAGCGGCACGCCGTGGGAATGAGCCGCGCGCGCATACTTTTCAATATCGAGTACAACAAGCGAGGGGTTCGAGATAGTCTCGGCGAACACGGCTTTTGTGTTATCTTTAAATGCCGCGTTGAACTCCTCCTCCGTCGCGTCGGGGCGAACGAAGGTGAAATCGATGCCGAGCTTTCTCATCGTGACATTGAAGAGATTGAAAGTTCCGCCGTATATCGCGGACGCGGCAACAACATGGTCGCCTGCGGAGCAGATATTGAAAACGGAGAAGAACGACGCCGCCTGACCGGACGAGGTGAGCATCGCGCCGACACCGCCCTCAAGGTCGGCTATCTTCGCGGCGACGCAGTCGTTGGTCGGGTTCTGGAGACGGGTGTAGAAATATCCGGACTCCTGCAGGTCAAAGAGCCTGCCCATCTGTTCGCTCGATTCGTATTTATATGTCGTACTCTGAATTATCGGCACAACGCGCGGCTCGCCGTTTTTCGGTGTGTAGCCGGACTGCACGCACTTTGTTTCTATATTAAAGCTCATTTTGTCCCCTCCTTTTTGTCAGTCTTTGAGAAAATGACCCATAAGGTCGAAGCCGGGATCGATAAAATTGCCGGTCTCGGATGCAGTTTTTTCATTTATGCTCGTAACGCCGCTATCAAGCTCTTTGCCTTTACGGTAAATCAGATACGGCACGGGGTCAGAAGCATGGGTGCGGGTCGATATCGGGGTCGGATGATCCGGCAGAACCATGACTTTATAATCGTCCTGAGTGTTGAGATAGTCAAGGATTATCGGCATTATGCGGCTGTCAATAAGCTCGATTGCTTTGACTTTATTCTCGGGCTCATTTCTGTGTCCGCACTCGTCGGGAGCCTCAACATGAATATAGACAAGGTCCTGACCTTTACGCCATTCGTCGATTGCGGCGTTCGCTTTGCCCTCGAAATTCGTGTCGATATAGCCGGTCGCGCCCTCGACTTCGGGGGTGTTCATGCCGGCGCAAATGCCGATGCCCTTGAGCAGGTCGACTGCCGAGACGATGCTGCCCTTCACGCCGAACTTCTCTTCAAAGGACGGCAGAGCCGGACGGCTTCCCTCGCCCCAGAGCCAGATTGAATTTGCGGGGAGCTTGCCCTCGGCGATTCTCTTCTTGTTCACGGGGTGATCTTTCAAAAGGTCGTAGCTCTCGCGCATCATGGCGATGAGCTTTTCGGCGTTCGGCGAAGTCGAAAGATACTCGCCGATAACTCTGCCCGAGATATCATGCGGAGGGGTCATCTTGCCGAGATCCGTCGTGCCGTTATGTACGATAAGGCAATGGCGATAAGCCACGCCGCTGTAAAAATCAAATTCGCTGCTGCCGAAATGCTCCTGCACGGTCTCGATTATCTGCGCCGCCTCTTCGGTCGAGATATCGCCGCCGGAGTAGTCGAGCATGGTCTTGGCGCCGTAATCCGCCTCGTCGCTCAAGGTGACAAGGTTGCAGCGCAGGGCGATATCCGTCTCACTCATCTTGACTCCGATGCTGACCGCTTCAAGGGGCGAGCGACCGGTGTAGCACTTCTTCGGATCGAATCCGAGCACGCTCATATTTGCAACATCGCTGCCGGGTTTGAGTCCAGCGGCAACGGTTCTGACAAGTCCGACTTCACCCTTCGACGCAAGCGCATCGATATTGGGCTTCTTTGCAACTTCCATCGGTGTCTTGCCGCCAAGAGCCTCAACGGGATAATCCGCCATGCCGTCGCAGAGAACTACAGCATATTTCATATATCTTCACCCTTTCAGAGAATTTATGCACAAACGATGCATATCGGGCGCGGCAAGTTCGGTTAGCATATGCATACTCGCCCGCCACTGATTTAATTATATCATAAAGTATCAACGCATTAAAGCGGAAATTAAGAAAGATTATACACATATACTATATAAAAAAGAGTGCAAAATGACGAAAAATTATTTGTTAAAATGCACCTGCAGCATATAATTCAATACTGCTCAATGATATAATTGATTTGGAAGAAATATTCAGGAGGAGGATACATATGACAAGAAAATTATTCGCGCTTTTGCTCGCGTGCCTGCTGATTCTTATGAGCTTCACGGCATGCGGCACAAAAACGCCCGAAGCGGACACGACCACGGCGGGAAACTCATCCGCCAAAGAAACCGAAGCCAATGTGCAGACGAGCGCAGAAGAGACGAGCTCCGAAGCGGTATCCGAATTCGAAGAGGAGAGCACTGCACAGAGTACGCAGAAGCCTACGGCAGATAAGCCGGCATCAAAGCCTGCGGCAACTGCAAAATCGGATAATTCCGGTTTATCGTCAAAAGGCAAGCTTGAAATCAGCGCAGGAAGCGTCAAAAGCATCGCCGGCGCAAAGGTGCTCAGGGCGTGGAAGCTCAATTCAAACGGGGTGAATATAGAAATTCACAGAATCGCCTACGGACCGCAGATAACTCAGGCTTTCAAAAAAGCGAACGCGGACGGTGCTATCGACTATGACAAGACAGTTACATATCAGCCGGTGGTCAATGTTGCAATAATCACCTGTTCGCCCGAGCATATCGGCGTTGCATCGAGCCAGCAACTTCTCGGCACGAATGTCGGCAAGGTCGAAGACATGGGCAGAAAGAGCGGCGCGCTCATAGCAATAAACGGCGAAGCAGGCTCAACATATAAAAAAGGTGCGCCGACAATTCGCAGCGGCTCTGTCGTTTCGACCGACGGCAGCGGGCAAAAGCGACTGCTGATATACAAAAACGGCATATGGAAAGTCGAAACGCTCACAAACGAGAACTGCAAATCGTATATCTCGCAGGGCGTTTGCAATTCCCTGCGCTATCAGTGGCAGGTCATAGCAAACGGCAAGGCGACAAACGAGCACGACACTTATTATCACAACCGCACAGTGTTCGCGCAGATATCGGAGAACAAATATATCATGGCTGTCGGCGAATTCATGCCGCTCGACAATATGATAAAAGTCCTCATAGCATACGGTGCAAGAAACGCGTTTTTGCTCAACGGCGGCAACTGCTCGTCGATGTATGTCAAGGGCATCGGCAACACGACCGGCACAAAGGCGACTCAGCTCAAGAACCTCAACAAGCCGTGCGTTATCGAGAGCGAATTCTTCGCGGCAAACGGTATGCTCGGATTGAACTCCGCCGGGAAACAGAAGCTGGGCGGATCTTGCAACGAGCTTGACATAGTATATGTAAAATAAAACCAAAGGGGTGAGACGATGAAAAGGGCTTTCAGAGCGGCTACAATTGCGGCAATATTGCTATTCGCGCTGACTTTTATCGGAAACGCAAAAATCAAAAGCGCATCGGCTCACCTGCTGTTTTCTTCGTCCGTCAGCGTCGGTGGCAATGAATCGCGGGAAGTCACGCTCAAAAGCGGCGACAGAATAGCCATCGGCTCATATCTCGGCGAGCCTATTATATGGAGAGTCATCAAAACTGGCAACAGAACTTTGCTCATGAGCGAAAAGGTGTTGTGCTTCAGGGCGTTCGACCCGTCTGAGGACGGCATCGGCAGTTCCGATTATCTCGCCTCTCCCCTGCGCGCATGGCTCAATTCGGAGAGCGGATTTTTAAGCCCGGAGAATTTTTCAGATGATGACCTTTCGCTCATATCGCCAGACAAAAACGGCGATTCAATATTACTGCCGTCGAAAGATATGCTCAAAAATATAAGCGCCGCCGACCGCCGCAGAAGCCCGACCGAGCAGTGCGTCAAAAATGATACTTCGCGCTATTTAACTCTGCGCAAATACTGCTGGTACTGGACAAGCTCGCCGGTTTCGACAAATCAGAGCAGCGTTACGGCGGTCACCACGACCGGCGGATTCTATAAAACGCTCGCGGCGGACGAGCTGTGCGGCGTATGCCCGGCGATTTATCTTCGCAGCAATATTCTTGTTCTTTGCGGAAGCGGAACCGCCGAAAATCCGTACGCATTGGCGGGAGGTGGCGAAAGATGAGAGAAAAGCTGAAAGAATTTCGAAACTCTCCGTGCTCGATAATCGCCGCATTCTCCGCCGCCGTGCTGTTCTTCTGCACGGTGTTCACGCGGCTGATACTCAAAACCGACGACGGTCACTTTCTCGGCATACTCCACAGAAACGGATTTACTGTCGCAAGCTGGCTGCATGAGCGGTACACAACCGTGTCCGGGCGGATAGTCGGCGAATGGCTGATGATAAACTTTCTGCGCCTGCCGCTCATTTTCTGGAAGCTGTTCATCGCCGCGCTGATAATATATATAATGTATTTTCTCTGCCGCCTGTCGGACTTTTTCGGCGAAAAGGCAGATATAAGACAGAGATATATCTTCGCCTGCTCGGTGCCGTTGGCAGTATTTCTGCCGTGTCTTAACCCGTCGGTGTTCTGGTTTGCAGGTTCGTTCACGTTTCTCATTCCGTTCGCCGCCCTGCTTATCACGGTGACCCCGCTCACATTCGAGGTGTTCGGCGGGCGCGTGAATCCAATAGCATATATCGTCGCCGCGATTGCTTCTGTAGTCGCGGCATCTCAGGAGCAGTC